>JBEIEG010000166.1:0-5940 GCA_040383035.1 Hyphomonadaceae bacterium
GCGCGGGGGTCTTCATCGCGGAAGCAAGGGGCGATCTGGAAATATTTATCAAAGCCCGCCACCATGATCAGCTGTTTGAACTGCTGGGGTGCTTGCGGCAGCGCATAGAATTTGCCGGGGTTCAGACGGCTTGGCACCAAGAAGTCGCGCGCGCCTTCTGGGCTCGAAGCCGTCAGAATGGGCGTGGTAAACTCGGTAAAGCCTTGGTCCATCATGCGCTTACGGAAGCTATTGACCATTTTCGAGCGCAACATGATCGTGTTGTGCAAAGTCTCACGCCGCAAATCGATGAAGCGATAGCGCATGCGGATGTCTTCAGGATAATCAGGCTCACCAAAGACAGGCACGGGTAATTCGTTGGTGACTTCGGAGTGCACTTCGACACTGATGACGCGCAATTCTATCCCACCCGTCGCAAGATCGGGGTTAATGGTAGCAGGGTCGCGCGCAATCACTTCGCCTTCCACACCGATGACGCTTTCAGCCCGCAAGCGGGTTAGCTTGTCAAAGCTTGGATTGGTTGGCCCGCACACAATCTGGGTGATGCCATAATGGTCGCGCAGATCAATGAAGGCCACGCCCCCATGGTCGCGGCGGCGATGAATCCAGCCGGCGATCTTGACGGTTTGGCCAACATGTTCGGCGCGAAGGGCGCCACAAGTGTGTGTACGAAAGGCTGACATGGGTGAGTGCCGATTCAATGAGTTTGTTTGAGTGCGCGATAGACCGCGTGACGACCAAAAGGTCAAGAAAGGAGGGCATATAGCGCGGCCTTAAGGTTGGTTCTCCCGCCTTTTGGCATAGGACGTGTTGCAACAAAGTGCCAATCTGGCCTGTTCTGCATTATTTTAGCTGCGAGTTAGACTCTGGGTCTCGCACTTTATCTCAATCCACTCCATACGAGATCGCATGAAATTGATCCAAACGACCCAAGAGCTGGCCGAAGCCTGCGCCGCCATTGCCCAACATGAGTTTGTCGCGGTCGATACCGAGTTTCTGCGCGAAACCACCTATTGGCCGATGCTCTGCTTGATCCAAGCAGCAGCAGGCGAGGTTGAGATTTTGATTGACCCGATGATCGAAGGGCTCTCGCTTGATCCGTTCTTGGAACTTATGGCCAATGACAAGGTATTGAAGGTATTTCATGCGCCGCGTCAGGATTTGGAAATCTTCTATCGTTTGATGGCTGGAAAGCTCCCCTCCCCGGTGTTTGACACCCAGACAGCGGCAATGGCTTTGGGCTTGGGTGAGCAGATTGCTTATGATGGCCTTGTTATGGCGCTTCTAAAGCGGCCAGTTGATAAGTCGCACCGCTTTACCGATTGGAGCCGTAGGCCATTGTCGGAGAACCAATTGGCCTATGCTTTGGCCGACGTTACCCATTTGCGCGACCTCTATCCAAAGATGGCCGCACAGCTTGAGCGTAAGGGTCGGGCTGATTGGGTTAGCGAAGAGATGAAGGCCTTTGTCGACCCCATCGCCTATGACACCACGCCAGCTAATGCGTGGAAGCGCCTGAAGCCCAAGCGTTTTGCACAAGATTATCTGGCCGCCTTCTTCACCGCCGCCACGTGGCGCGAATGGTTTGCGCAAGAACGCGACGTGCCACGCGGCCGTATCTTGAAAGATGATGCCATCTTCGAAATCGCCGAACAGCGCCCACGCGATGCAGACGCGATGGACCGTATGCGCGCTCTGCCGAAAGGCTTTGGTCGCTCAAAAGGGGGCGTACAATTGCTGGAAGCTTTGAACGAGGCCTTAGAAAATCCCGCCGAATTTGCGCCCAAGACCGAACGCCCACCATCTTCTCCCCCTGGTCTTGGCCCTGTGGTAGAATTGCTGAAAGTGCTATTGCGCTGTGAGGCGGAGCGTTTGGGGGTGGCTTCAAAACTTCTGGCAACTGTCTCAGACCTTGAAGAAATCGCGGCGAGCGACACTGCTGATGTGGCTGCCATGAAGGGCTGGCGGCGCGAAGCCTTTGGCGAAAAGGCCCTACGTCTCAAGCGCGGCGAAATTGGCCTTATAATGAAGGGCAAGCGCGTACGCGTTTTCGACGTTGCGGCGGATGCTATTGTCGAAGATGAGCCCGAAATAGACGGCGACGAAGAGGCATAAGGCTTCTTTCGCTACTCCACCAAAGTCGCCACAGGCGTCTTGAGAATTTGCCCCAGTTGATCGAGACGCTTGAGTGCTTGCTCTGCAAAAAGTCCCTTAAACTCTTGGTTTGTTGAAAGCGTCAGCTTCCCGTCCCGATGACTAAGCTTGGTTTGGCTTAGAAGCTTGGCAGAGCGACCAGATAACTCAGCCCCCAGCCGAATGGCAGCGCCCAAGGCATCAGCACGCACCAAGCGTTCTTCGTCCAACAAGCGCTTGACCAGATCTGGCTCAATCTCATCGAGCTTGGCACCGTAACGGCGGGCGCAGACGCGCGCGAGGAAGACACGCTCAATATGGGAGGCAGCCGGATAAGGCGCGCGCAGCACAATTTCAAAGGCAATCCGGGCGCGATCGTCGGGGTGTAAAGTGGCACCAACATCAGCCAGCATGCAGGCTGCTGCGCGCAAAATCTCGCCACGGCGATCTGGAAAGAGGCGCGGCAAATCCTCGAACACGGGCATAACCCACCAGAACAACGCTTCGCCAAATTCGCGCATGCGGGGGTCAGAGCCGACCATGGCAATCGCACCAGCCACCAACGGGTCTTGCGCGCGCTCTTGCGGGCTCAATTCTTCCAGCAAAATGCCTTCACGAAGGCCATGCGATGAGATGATGACACTATCAAACGCGCCAAAGTCGAGGAGAGCCCGCAACAAGGTGGCCGCATAGGGCAAGGTCTCAGCCCGCTTACCGGTTGAGCCATCAATGCGTTCGAGAGAGCGCTTGCTTTGACCGGAGACGAAGTCGCAGATGGTGATCGCTTCGGCCCGCGTCATAGCATAATTGTGCAAAACTTGGAGCGGATAATTGCGGGTGATCATGTCGATCTTGGCAATGGCCCGCCAAGCGCCACCAACCGCATGCAATTCGGTTCCGCGTCCGAGTGGCAGGACATCGGACTTAGTTAGCACGTTGTCGATGCGTTGTCGCATGTCCGCAACGTCGAAATTGTCCGTAACGCCCATGGCTAAGGGCCCCAAAGGCCAGCTTTCGGCTTTGCCAGGGCCTTCCGGACTCAACGCAACCAATTCAAGGCTGGAGCCTCCCAAGTCGCCCGCAATGCCCCCTGCCCCCGGTGCGCCAGCCAGAACGCCTAAGGCCGACAGACGCCCTTCTTCAGGTCCGGAAATAACGCGAACATCAAAGCCTGTTTCATGACGCACTTGGTTCACGAAATCAGCACCGTCTAAAGCGTCACGCACCGCAGCGGTCGCCACGGCATGAATGGTTGTAATCCCCATGGCGTCAATTAGCAGCCGAAACCGCCGCAGCGCTTCTAGCGCTCTGCGCACACCGATCGGGTTCAGCATACCGGTTTCAGGGACACCACGCCCAAGACCCGCCAGCACTTTCTCGTTCAAGATTGGCGCGTTGGCGCGGCCTTCCACCCGATAAATCACCAAGCGGACGGAGTTGGAGCCAATATCAATCACCGCCTGATCGCGCAGCGGGTTCACTACAAAACGATTGGGCATATCAGGCCTTGGTGCTGCTGCGCGACGACTTGCGACGGATTTTAGCGCGCGGTGCGTTTGGACGTGTCAGGCTGGCGGCGCGGCCGCGTCCTGATAGGCTTGGGTTCTCCATAAACCACGTATGCACATTGAAGGGCTCTGCCTCATTGACCGGCGCGACCCGCTGATAAGTGCCATCTGGCAGCATCGACCAGCTTTGCGCCTCATCGGCCAGATTGGCGACCATGATCTGATCGAGGATTTGCTGGTGCACCGTTGGGTTCTCAATCGGCACCAATGTCTCCACACGACGATCAAGATTACGCGGCATCCAGTCGGCGGACGAGAAATAGACCCGCGCCGATGGGCTGGGCAAAGTTGCGCCATTGGCAAAGCAAACGATGCGCGAATGCTCTAGGAAACGGCCGACAATCGACTTCACCCGAATATTCTCCGACAGGCCGGGGAAGCCTGGGCGTAAGCAACAGATGCCACGGATGATGAGGTCGATTGGCACTCCAGCTTGGCTGGCTTCATAGAGCTTTTCGATCACCACGGGATCGACGAGCGAATTCATTTTGGCCCAAACGCCGCATGGCTTGCCCGCTTTGGCGGCTGCAATCTCTTTATCTATCAGACCTAACAGAACTGTCTTCATATTAACGGGCGAAACCGACAGCTTTTCCATCTGCGCAGGCGTGGCATAGCCGGTTACGAAATTGAACAAACGCCCCGCATCGCGGCCAAAGGCCGGATCTGCGGTAAAGAGAGAAAGGTCGGTATAAACACGTGCGGTGACGGGATGATAATTGCCAGTACCAAAGTGCGCATAGGTGCGCAGCGCCGTTCCCTCACGGCGCACAACGAGACTGACTTTGGCGTGGGTCTTTAAATGCACAAAGCCATAAACGACGTGGACCCCCGCACGTTCCAAGTCGCGCGCCCATTTCAAATTGGCTTCTTCATCAAAGCGGGCCTTGATCTCAACCAATGCCGTAACGGACTTGCCTTGTTCAGCCGCGGCAATCAGGGCTGCGACGATGGGGGAGTCGGTGGAGGTGCGATACAAAGTCTGCTTGATCGCCAAGACATTGGGGTCACTCGCCGCTTGCCGCAAGAATTGGACGACAACGTCGAAGCTCTCAAACGGATGGTGGACGAGAATGTCTTTTGCGCGAATGGCGGCAAAACAATCGCCACCAAAGTCGCGAATCCGTTCGGGGAAGCGGGCAACATAGGGTTTGAACTTAAGCTCTGCCCGGTCATCTGGAATGATCTGACTCAGTTGCGCAATGCCCAAAATGCCGTTGACGCGCACCACTTCATTTGGGGCGGCGCGTAACTGCTCGATAATGAAGGCTTGCAGGTCCAGCGGCATGCTGGCTTCAATTTTCAGGCGGACCACATCGCCTTTGCGCCGTTCGCGAAGGGCTGCTTCTGCTTGGCGGACAAGGTCTTCGGCTTCTTCTTGAAGTTCAACGTCGCTGTCGCGGATAACCCGGAAAGCACCCGAACCAATGACTTCATAGCCCGGAAACAAAGTGTCTGCGAACAACCTTATGGCGGTTTCGACTGCCACAAACCGGCGCACACCGTCCAAAATAGGCAGCGGCATAAAGCGGGCTGCTTGCATAGGCACCGGCACCAGCGCCGTCATCAGGCGGCCATCATGCTCTCGCCGCAACCGAAACGCGACGGTAAAGCCAAGATTGGGGATAAAGGGAAATGGGTGAGCGGGATCGATCGCCAAAGGCGTCAAAACGGGGAATAATTGCGTCAAGAAGTCATCACGCAAAGTCTCGCGGTCAATTTCGCCGGCCTCTTCGACCGAGACGACGGCAAAGCCGACTTCACGCAACTCGGCATGGATCGCGCGCCAACAGGCCTGCTGACGGTCCATCAAGGCGCTGGCGACTTTATCAATGCGGGCCAATTGCTGGATCGGCGTCAAGCCATCTTGGCTGGGAGTCTTGATGCCATCGCGAACCTGCTCTCGCAAACCTGACACACGCACCATGTAGAATTCATCGAGGTTACTGCCGCAGATCGACAAAAACCGCAGGCGCTCCATGATGGGATGGGTATGATTTTCAGATTCATCCAGCACGCGCGCATTAAAGGCCAACCACGACAATTCGCGGTTGAGGTACCGCTGGGGATCGGGTCCGCGTACGATTGGGGCTTTTGGCTTGGTCTGACGCACCGGCGCTTTGCGGGTCACCAATTGATCTGGCGTTATGGCCAAACCTTGAACCGAGGGTTCAACACCCAGTGCCGGATCGGTATCTGTGGGTTGGGTCATAGAAGTCCTCAGCTAAGCCTCAAATAA
>JBEIEG010000167.1:0-5869 GCA_040383035.1 Hyphomonadaceae bacterium
CCTTGGACGGGTTTGAAAGCGCAGGCCAGTTTTGGGTCAAGGTCCGCACCGATACCAGCAAGGCCGCAAGCCCTGAGGAGGGCGAGCGCTGGGCCATGCAAACCAAAGGATGGGCTTATGCAATCCCACCCAATTTCTGGACCCTGCTCATAACCCCAACCCCCTCGCTCCTGCAGGCAAGCCCTTAGCCAAATGGTCGCCGCACGCGTGCTGCTTCTGATGAAGGCGAACCGCTGGACCTGATGGCGTGTGCGTTCTAACTGAGGACCTATGATTTCTGGCTTCGCAAACCCGCAACGCTTTTTGGGCCTCAGCAACTGGCTGTTGCCGATTATTGTTGTGCTGGCGGTAATTGTTTCTGCTGTCGGCGTGATTTGGTCCATGGTCTATGCCCCGGCTGACTATCAGCAAGGCGAGACGGCGCGCATTATGTACATCCATGTGCCATCAGCTTGGATTGCGGTCGGTGCCTATACTGGCATGGCGATTGGCAGCGTTTCGTTTCTGGTATGGGGCCATGCCCTAGGTGATATTGCGGCCAAGGTAATGGCACCGATTGGTGCCGCCTTTACCGCCCTATGCCTTGCGACTGGGTCCATCTGGGGCCGCCCGACTTGGGGAACCTGGTGGGAATGGGATGGCCGATTGACCTCTGTTTTGGTGCTCTTCTTTCTCTATTTGGGCTATATGGCACTGCGCGGCGCCTTGGATGAAACCGGCAAAGCGTCAAAAGCGGCTGCCATCCTGTGCTTGGTTGGCACCATAAACATTCCCATCATCCGGTTTTCAGTCGAGTGGTGGAACACCTTGCACCAAAAGGCCTCCATCATTCGCGCTGGGGGGCCGAGCCTTGACCCCAGCTTGCTACATCCCCTTCTTGTGATGGGCGTCGCCTATTTGTTGATCTTCGCCGCCTTGACCTTGGCCGCAATGCGCGCTGAAATCTGGAAGCGCTCTGCAGATGCGATCCAGGCGAGGCTCCAAGCATGACACCGCAGTTTGCTAACCTTTCTGAATTCCTAGCCATGGGCGGCTATGCCGGCTTTGTATTCGGGGCTTGGGGGTTGAGCTTGGCTGTAATCGCGGGGCTTATTGTTCGTGCCATTCTGGCAGGTCAACATCAGAAAGCCCGCCTCGAAGCACTGCGCCAAGAAAAGGACGCGAGCACAAACCCATGAGCGCAGAGCCTAAAGCCAATCGCCTAATGGCGTTTCTGCCGCTCGCTTTGTTCCTAGCTTTAGCGGGACTTTTTGTTTGGGCCATGTTTGGCCAAAGAGTTGACCGTCACGCCAGCGCTCTGATTGGCAAGCCCGTGCCCCCGATAGTGTTGCCAGATATGGCCGGCAATACCCTCGACCTTGCGAGCTACAAGGGACGCGCCGTTATTTTAAACGTTTATGCTTCGTGGTGTGCGCCATGTCGGGTCGAACACCCAATGCTTCTGCAATTAGCCAAGGACAAGCGCTTTGTCGTGATCGGCCTAGCGTACCGCGACGATCCCAGCAAAACGCAAGCCTATCTTGAAGAATTGGGTGACCCTTACGCCCAGACCGGCATTGATCGACAAGGGGCTGCTGGGGTGCAATTGGGTTTAGGTGGCGTGCCGGAAACCTATGTCATCAGCGCCAAGGGCATTGTCTTGACCCGGCATCAAGGCGAAATCACGCCAAAGATAGCGGGCGAATTGGCGCAACTGGCGGCGCGCAATTCAGCGCCCTGAGACAAGCTCGGTTAAGCTGGTTCCCCGTCAAAAATTTGTTCGTAAATCATTAACGCGACGCAGATTAGCCCTGACATTATGAAAGTTGATCCGCCTCTTTTTCCGCAATCTTTTGGTCAAACACCTGCTCCTGCCCGCCCTTCAGCGGACGCCACTGAGGCACGCAAGGCGTTTGCAGCCCTATTGAGTGCCGCCAATCAACGGTCAAGCCTGCCACGCGCGCCATCAGCGGATACCCCGCCAGCGCAGCCTAATTCGGCTACCAATTCAGCACCTTCCGTCAAAGCAGAAGAGTCAGCCACCCTAACTGCCTTGGCCCGCCCCGGCCGCGTGATCGACATCCGCGTCTAAAGGTAAAAATCGACTAAAATCCGATTCAATTCCGAATTAAATTAATCTCAAATCAAGCTCGAACTTAGCTCAATATCTCCCAATTCTACGGACGGTTTGTTTGTAACCCACGGGTAATATCGCCCTCGGTTACAACAACCAAGCGCCTGAATGGCGTTCAACCGCTTGATGAAGGATCATACAATGATTGGCATCAACTCCAGCTTAGGGCCGATACCGGCCTTACAGCTGCAGGTCGCAGCCCGCAGTGACCTGTCCAACAAAGATTGGGACGGCATGCGCGCTCGCGACGCTTCGTCAGACTATGGCCATGTGGCCATTGAGCTTGATCTGACTGTGCCTAGAAGCCTGCCTGACAAACCACCCAAAGCGCATCACATGGACTTCCTATCCCACATGGAAGCGATCCTAGCGGCCACATCAGAGCAGGAAACCATAAGTGACCTATCGACCGATTCAGCTCGCCTGCAAGCGCTGCAAATCCGTCAACAATTGGAGTTACAGCCTCACGGGATCGCCAATCGCGCATCCCAACTTGCGCTTGCGCTGTTCCGCTAGCCTCGGCTGACTTCACACCCTCTTTGTATGCGTGCCTTCGAGAGTTCCACCATGTCGACCCGCGTCGGCCTGTATGGGGGCGGCTGTCCGCACCCATGGACTGAGCGAAGCTTCCCATAAACAGGGCCATAGCGCCCATTTCAGCAACGCGTGACTTAAAGTCAAACCAATTGCTAAATGCAAGGAGATCACAATGATCAGTGTCAACACCAATATCGGTGCCATGGCTGCCGTTCAAAACCTCAAACAAACAGGCGTGCAGCTTCAACAAACTCAATCTGCCATCTCAACCGGCAAGAAAATTGCCAATGTTCGCGACAATGGAGCGGTTTGGGTCATTGCCAATAAGATGACCACCGATGTGGAAGCCTATAGCCGCGTGCGTGAGTCAAATGACAGGGCCAATGCCATTCTAGATACCGCCATAGCCGCCGGCGAAGGGGTGATGGAATTGCTCAATGAAATGAAGGCAAAGGCATTGGCAGGCACCCAATCGGGTCTGTCGGCTAGCTCACAAGCCGCTTTGGCAGCTGACTTCGCCCAATTGCGCGACCAAATCACAACCATCGTTGCCAATGCTTCCTTTGACGGGACCAATATGGTCAGGGCCACACCCGATAGCGCCATTGCCTTGGGGGATTCCTCTGGCGGCAATGGCATTACAATCGCGGGCGCGAACTTGAGTTTAGGCGGCGGTGTCGTGACCGTCACGGGAACCTCGGCGGTTGATTCAACGGTCAATGCCACGACGGCCCTTGGGCTCGTCAATGCATCAATCACAGCGGTGGGGACACAATTGGCCACCTGGGGTGCCGCTGCAAAGCGGCTACAAGTGCAAGGTACCTTCGTCAGCAAGCTGCAAGATGCCTTGAAAACCGGGATTGGTTCACTTGTTGACGCCGACTTGTCGGCTGAGAGCGCCAAACTCCAATCCTTGCAAGTAAAACAACAATTGGGGATCCAGGCCCTTTCCATCGCCAACTCGGGCACTTCTGCGGCTTTGTCGCTGTTTCGCTAAGGCGCAACCCTCAGACTGATTAGACCCGTCCAAAGGCCCGGATGATTGCCTGAGGCAGTCGTCCGGGTATCGCCATTGGCAAATATTTTGGTGCAATGCTGCCCGTCACGCTTCGGCGACCTTTGACCGAACGGGGACTGGCGGGTCTGGGGAAAAAGCGGGAAAGCAGACCTTTAAGGTCTAGCAGATTTTCCAAATACTAGGCGAGCAGCGCCGAAAAGCTCCTAAACGCCTGGCTCACATGCGCATCACATGCTTGTCATCTGAGTATTGTGCCCCTTGAAATCGCACCTACGCTCCTCCATTTGCAAATAACTGTCGGGGCCCTCTGACTGCGCAGGACAAATCCCGCGCGGTGATGTCGACTGAATTTGTCACACATGAGTTCTGCCCGGAGTAATTTCTATGCTTGAGACCATTCTATTCGCCGAGTTTCTCGGGAAAGCCGCTTGGATATGGTATGCCTTTATTGGCGCGGTGATCGCGCTTCTGGCGTTCGACCTCGGGATCGTAAACAAGCAAGACCATGAAATTGGGGTCGCTGAATCTCTCAAAATGAGCGGTTTTTATATCGCAATTGGTCTTGGTTTTTCCGGCGTCATCTGGATGCTGTACAATAACGCCTCGCCAACAGCCTCTATCGACCCTCAGCTTCTAGCGGTCACAGGGGAAGAGCGCGCGTGGACGGCGTTGCAGCTCTATCTGACAGGATTTGCCGTGGAGAAGACGCTTGCCATGGACAATGTCTTCGTCATTTCAATGGTCTTCACCTATTTGGCAATCCCCCGCAAATATCAGCATCGGGTCCTCTTCTGGGGCATTATCGGTGTGATTGTCTTGCGCGCCATCATGATTGGCGTTGGTGCAGCGCTGGTTAGCCAGTTCTCGTGGGTTCTTTATGTGTTTGCCGTCTTCCTGATAGGCACAGGCATCATGATGTTCATGAAGGGCGATAAAGAGCCCGACATGGCAGACAATAAGATCCTGCTTTGGCTGAAAAAGCGCATGAACGTCACGCCCGAATTGCACGGCAATAAGTTTCGCGTGCAGTTACCTGATCCGAAGACCGGAAAGCTGCGCTATTATGCAACGCCGCTTTTATTGGCTTTGATGTTTGTCGAAATCGTCGACTTGGTGTTTGCAATTGACAGTGTGCCGGCGATTTTCGCGATCACATCGGACGCCTATATTGTCTACACATCCAACATCTTTGCGATTTTGGGCCTGCGCGCCTTGTTCTTCGCGTTGGCGGCGATGGTGCACCGCTTCAGATATTTGAAGTACGCCTTGGCCCTGACGCTGGTTTTCATCGGCTCAAAAATCTTCATGGGCGACCTCTTCCCCGGTGGGAAGTTTCCAGCCGAATGGTCGCTGGGGATTACCATGGCGCTGATCGCAGGCGGCGTCCTCTTCTCCTTGTGGAAGACCCGAAAGGTGACGGACGCGACCGCTTAAGGATAAGAGCGTCCTTTCCTGTCAACGAAAGAATTTGTCGCGCTTCGTCGCGGTTCTCAGTCGGCCATGCGGGTCTGTGCTGAGAACCGCGCCTTTGCTGCCGCCGTTTAGGCGACACCGATTTGAGGGACTAGTCCTTTGGAGGATCCTTCTTCTGGAAAAACAAGATCGCTGCAAAGCATAACAGGCCAAGTCCGAGCACCAACATGGTGCCGAACACAGTCGGAAACTCAAAGAAGCGCGAATTAATGGCAGATCCTGCCAAGGTCGCGCCCACTGTGGCGAGTGTAATCACGGTGACAGACGGATAACGCATGACAAACAAATGGGCATTGTTTGGGCATCCCGGCCAGACAATTCAATCTTAATTCGACTTGATGTCTGACACCACATTAAGCTGGCCTTACAAGGGCTTTCAAATCGTTGACAGCACAGAATTAGACTATCTTTTTTGACTGAAGCTGGCCGAAAGGGGAATGGCAGGTTTGGGGGGCGTGGACGTTGAAAGGCAGTCAACCGCATTGTAGATTCTACAGTCACATCGGACTACACGCTAAGCCGCCAGCACACCGCGACCAAACCCGGCACTGACTTTTCAGCCAGCACAGGCTAGCAAACCAAACGGCAAAGCGGCATACTCGTATATGGCGGGCAAGGCGCAATCTGTCTGAGAGAGGAAGTGGGCTAATCAGCTTTTTCCTTAACCCTCTCAATAGCTTATGCAAGGAACGCCAGTCAATTCATACAGCGTGATGAACAATCCGTGC
>JBEIEG010000168.1:0-5793 GCA_040383035.1 Hyphomonadaceae bacterium
CAAGATCGGCGGCAATGGCGGGGTCCGCCATCCGCAAGGCCCCAGTCGCCGGGTCGAGGTGATAGCCTTTTTCTGTGATGGTCAGCGTCACCACATGCAGGTCTTTATATGCCATAGCCTCAATCAAGGCAGCCGGATTTTGCGGCGCGACAAGGATTTTTTGGATCGCACCAATGACATTGGCTAAGCTCTCCGCGCCATCGCGCACCAAACAGCTATAAAGCCCATCTTGCGGATTAAGCTGTTCAGCCACTTGTGGGCTGCGCAAGCTCGCGCCCACAATCCCCCAGCGCAGGTCGCCCTCTGTCAGGCAAGCTTCGGTGTATATGGCCTGATGCGCGCGGTGAAAGGCACCGACGCCTAAATGAACTTGTCCCGTGCGGACCATACGTCGATCATAGGCGGGAGACTTTAGGCCTTTTGGAAGTTGGGTTTCGCAAAGCCGCATCACATCACAGCCGATAGGCCTCTTTGGCCAGCCTATAGGCGAGGTCATAGGCGATTTCTGCCGCTTCATCGGCTTCTAGTCTATGATCGCACACCAATTGCGCCAGCCACGCGCAATCCATGCGGCGAGCGACATCGTGGCGGGCTGGGATGGACAGGAAGGCGCGTGTATCGTCGTTAAAGCCAACGGTGTTGTAAAAGCCTGCAGTCTCTGTTGTCATTTCGCGGAACCGACGCATGCCTTCGGGGCTATCATGGAACCACCAAGCAGGCCCAAGCTTCAAGGCAGGATAATGCCCTGCCAGCGGGGCCAGTTCGCGGGCATAGGTGCTCTCGTCTAACGTAAAGACAATAATTGAGAGGCGTGGATCATTGCCATAGCGATCTAGCAAGGGCTTCAGGTCGCGGACATAATCGGTGCGGGTCGGAATATCGCTGCCCTTATCGCGGCCAAATCGGGTAAAGACGCCAGCATTATGATTGCGGACACTGCCCGGATGGATTTGCATCACAAGGCCATCCTCAACGCTCATCCCCGCCATCTCGACCAGCATGTGGGCGCGAAATGTTTCAGCGTCCTCTTGGGAAGCAGGGCCCTTTGTAACCCGCGCGAACAGGGCTTCTGCCTCTTGAGCACTCAGCCAAGCTGTTTTCGCTGTTGGGTGACCATGGTCAGTCGAGGTCGCGCCATGGGCTTTGAAATAGGCCCGGCGATCGCGTAGCGCCGCGAGATAGCCCGCATAGGTCAGGGCATCTTGGCCGGTGATCTCTGACAAGCTGCGCAGATTATCGACAAAGCCCTCATAATCTGGGTCGAGCACAGGATCTGGGCGGAAGGCTGTAATCACCCGACCTTTCCAGCCAGAGCTGGCGATGGTTTGGTGGTGTTCCAAGAGGTCGAGCGGGCTTTCTGTGGTGGCGATGACTTCGATGTTGAAGCGCTCAAACAAAGCACGCGGCAGGAAGTCGTCTTGGGCAAGCTTCCCAGCCATCACATCGTAATAATGGTCCGCCGTATCTGGGCCGAGCCGGACCTTCAGGCCAAAGACTTGTGAATAAACCCAGTCGTGCCAGAGGCGCGACGGGGTGCCCCGGAACCGCCAATAGTTTTCAGCAAACAAGCTCCAGATCTTGCGCGGGTCCGTCTCGGTCCAGCCGCCATCGGCGCGTGGAACGCCCAAACGCTCCATTGGGATGCCCTGACTATAGAGCATCCGGAACACATAATGATCGGGCGTGATCAACAGCTCTGCTGGATTGGCAAAGGGTGCATTGGTCGCAAACCAAGACGGATCGGTATGGCCATGCGGGCTGATGATCGGCAGGTCCTTGACCGTCTCATAAAGCGTGCGCGCGATTTGGCGCTGGGCAGGATCGGATGAGAACAGCCGGTCAGGATGCAGGCTTAAGGCGGTGGTAGACGGGCGGGGCATAAAGGTCATGGTCAGGTTGCAAGTCCGCGATAAGTGAAATGGTGGAAAGTGGCGGCACCCGCGCCGCTGACGTAAAGGGCAGGCTTGAGGCTTAAGAAGTCGCCATCGGTATTGTGGTGATAGCCCGAGACTTCCATTTGGACTTGGAATTTTGTCCAAGCTTTGCCGTCGAGACTATAGTGGATCGTTACGATATGGTGGTCGTTACGAAGGCGCAGGTGGAGGGTTTGGGCAAGCCCGGCTGGGGCTCTTGACCGGCGCTGACGACCATAACGGTGCATGATGAGGCCCCGCTCGTCAAAGCCAAGACCCGCATAAAGCCGCTTGGAATAGAAAAGGAGCAAGCCAGCTTCCGCCCCCGGTTCCAAGGTGATCTTGGTCTCTACCTCATAAGCCAGATCGGCAGCAATGATGCCCAAAGGTGAGGAATTGGTTGGGCTACCGCCTTTTGAAGTCAAGCGCAGGCCTTTTGACCCAATCTGAAAGCGGCGGGCTTCATCGCGGGCAGGCTCATAAAAGGACCAGCGCGTGCCCAAATGATTGCCCGAAAAATCATCCGACAGTGACGTGCCATGCGGGCTGATAGGACTTTTCACAGGCTTTGGCAGAGGCTGCGAGAGGTCTCCGCCTGCAGCTAAGGGCCAGCCGTCTTTGCTCCAGCGGACAGGGTCAAGCAGCATTTGCCGACCCAGAGTCCAAAAGCCATTTTCATAGCCATGATAAGCCATCCACCACGAGCCGTCTGGGACTTGAATCAAGGTGGCATGGCCGCGTGACCACCATTTTTCTTCCGCAGACCAGGTGCGAACAGTTGGGTTGTAAGGGCAATCTTCCCAAGGGCCGCCTAAGTCCTTCGCCCGCGCAACAATCACCATATGACCCGTTGGCGGGCCAGCGGTGCCACCTACGGCGGTAATCATATACCAATAATCGCCGCGCTTGGTGATTTTGGGCCCTTCGGGCGAAAAGCTCTCTACCGTCCACTCGTCTGGATAGCGCCACGGGTCATAGATGTGTTCGACCGGGCCAGTGGTTGAAAGGCCATCAGCGGATAATGGAACGCGGTCACCGCCACTTAAGAACAGCCAGCGTTGACCGTTCGTATCGGCAACGTGGTCGGGATCAATATGAGCGGGCAGTTTCAGATCAATCGGTTCGCTCCACGGCCCCTCAATCCGATCAGCATGGATGACATAAATGGAGCGATACTCAGCGGTGCGCGCCGGGATATAGAGGTAAAAGCGGCCTTCATGTTGGGCGAGCGCTGGGGCCCAGACTGAGCCGATGTAGGTTTTGAGCGCTGCGGTGACCGGTGCCCAATTCACCAAGTCCTTCGACTGCCAGATAACAAGACCCGGATAGGCCTCGAAGCTTGAGAAGGTGAGATAGAAAGTGTCGCCGACCCGGATCAGAGCGGGGTCTGGATGGTCGCCGGGAAAGACGGGGTTGAGAAAGCGGCCATTGCCGAGGTCAGCACGTCTTTGGCCATCAAAGCCTGTCGCCCATTTTTGCTTGCGCCAAGCGGCACCATGGGGCGAAAGCAGGCCTTCTTTGCGCGGCGTAGCAAAAAGACCTGACGGGGTCACGGCTGAACTGGCAATCAGCCCAAACGTGCCCCCGATCAGGTCCCTGCGGTCCATGTGATTTAGAACTTCATCCGTGCGCCAAAGTAGAATTGGCGGCCCGAATTGGAGACATCGAACAACAAGTCGTTGGCAACATTGCCTTGCGCCGTGTTGTAAGTGATGCGGCTGTCTTGCGCCTCATCGGTCAAATTGGTGCCTTCCAGCACGAATGTGATCTTGTCATTCAGCTTGTAGGAGACTTGCATATCCAACGAGCTTACGCCTTCTTTGCCCCACAAATCGGCTGATGAACCGGGCAAGAGCTGTGAGATATAGCCGTCCCGATAGGAATAAGACACCCGACCCGACAATGCTTTGCCCTCATAATAAAGGGTGGCGTTATAGGAGGTTGGCGACATACCGATCAGATTGTAAGCGGCATAGGTGGTGGCGGTTGCCGTCGAGGAGATCACATAATTGATCGTCGATTCTACTTGTGTGTAGTTCAGGATCATGCCGGTGTTCGACAAGAAGCTTGGCAAGAAGTTGAACGGCTGGTTGACCGAGACTTCAAAGCCCTGCAGCTCACCGCCCGTGGTATTGATGGGCTGGGTCACCGTATAAGGCGTCGCTGCGCTTTGGCCCGTGCCATCAAGCAATGAGACGTCATAGCCGGTTTCGCCAAACGGAACCGTCCGCACCAAGGATTGGATCCAGGATTCCAAATCCTTCTTGAACAAGCTGACCGTAAAGAGGGTGTCCTTGGTTGGATACCACTCAAAGCTCATGTCATAGGTATTGGCACGGATCGGGTCGAGATAAGGGTTGCCGATCGACAAGGTGTTGCTCGTGGTGTTGATCGAACCAGCGGGCGAAAGGCTGGCCAAAGTTGGCCGCGACATGGCTTTAGCTGCGGCAAACCGCACCAAGACATTCTCCATAGGCTCAATCGTGAGATTGAACGAAGGCAGATAATCTTCATAAGAACGCTTCAGCGTGATCTTTTCCAAGATTGCCCCGCGCGAGAAGAAGCCGTCCACCGTTTGTGAAGTGCCGACATAGCGCACGCCAATATTGCCGCGGACTGGCATGGACGCCAGTTCGGTTTGGAAGTCGGACTGCACGTAAAGCGCAGTGTCCTCTTCTTGAGCCGAACGGTTGTTGGCGCGGGCGTTGTTGTTGAGTTTATTGACCGTGAACTGGCCCCATTCGTTGGTGCAGTTACAATTGTAACCGAACTTAGCCCGGATCTTATCTAGGTCAGGAACGATATAGGTCAGACCCGCAACGTTAACGGTGCGAGAATAATTGGCCAGATTGCCGTTGAGCTCTGTCACAATGCCAGAGCCAGGTGCGGCGGCTTCGTTCGCGGTTAGCTCAGACGTGGTGTAGCGGCGCCATTCTTGGGTCTCAAACGAGAAGACCTTAAACGAGCCGCCAAACTTGAACCTTACATTGTCGTTCCACTCATATTTGAAGTCCATCGCGCCGGTGTTGTAGGTGTTTTCAACCGTTTGTGGGCGCAGGCGGATCAAAGATGCGTCACCGTTGGCGTTGGTTGCAACGGTGGCGGAAGAGGCTGCTGCATATTGCCAATAGCAGGCTTGCGCGATGTTACAGCCCGTTGCGCTGCGGCCAAAGTCGATGACCGGCTTGGTCATGTCCGTTAGGTCATATTTATAGCCTTGGACATTGTAGGATTCGAACGTGAACGTGGTCTGCTCGGCATTGTCGAGATAGGATCGCGAGCTACCGATTAAGAGCTTGCCAGAGAACTTGTCATTGAACTGCTGATCAATGGTGAAATTGACTTGGTTGAAGGTGGTCTTCAATTCGTCAAAACGCATTTCCGTGCGGATATCCACGTCGTTGAAGGCCGCCTTGGTGATGACTTTGCGGCCATCGATCGTGTAATCATAAATATCGCTCTGCGGCACCCCAGCAGTGTTGCGCGAGAAGGAGATCGGCTCGAGGTTATATTCGATCCGATCTGCGCTGAACACGGAATGCAAGATGTCCAAGCTGAAGGTGGTGTCTTCGGTTGGGCGATATTGCAACGAACCCGTAACCCCTAAACGCTCTGCGTCGGTGACGAATTGTGAGGTGCGCAGGAAGCGCGGATAAATGGCTTGGGTCACCGCCAAAGCTTCACCGGTCAAAGTCGGGTTTGTCGCATTGACTTCGGTGGTGTTGCACACGCGGGTGGTTGCGGTGGTGCAAGGCGTAATTGGCAGGAAGGTCCGGCCGCCATCGGTCGAATAGGATTGCAAGCGGCCGGCATTCGCCGCCGAATACGCATTCTGCCAACGACCAGAGTTCGGGCCTTCTTCGAAGTTTTGCTTGGTCGA
>JBEIEG010000169.1:0-5779 GCA_040383035.1 Hyphomonadaceae bacterium
GGCGACGTGGCATCCGCTTTCTGCCATTCCATGTTCCAGTAGATATGTGCGCTTTCAGTCGTCATGGCGAGTCTCTCAGATAAGTTTTGAACGGATCCATCCAGACCCTTGCTCGACGATGAGCACCAAGGCGAAGAGCATCAGGATGATCGTCAGCGCCTCATCATAGTTGAACAGATCAAAGGCCACCTTCAGGTCCACCCCGATGCCACCAGCACCGACCAGCCCAAGTGCCGCTGAACCCCGAACCGCCTTTTCGAGTGCAAACAGCGAAGTGGCCGTGAAAGACGGCAGGCAAGCCGGGAAGATGGCCGAGAAGATGATGCCCATACGGCTGGCCCCAATCGCTCGCAGGGCATCTTGAGGCCCAGTATCTGCCTCTTCCATCGCTTCGGCAAAGAAGCGTCCGGCAAAGCCAATCTTGTCCACCATGATAGCCAGAACGCCTGCAGCGGGACCCAAGCCGACCATGATGATAAAGAAGATGGCCCAGACCAGATCTGGAATGGTGCGAAACAGGGCGATGATCGCGCGCGCTGTGTGTCGCAGCAACGGGTGTGGGGACAACCGGTCGGTGGCGAGAATTGCAAAGGGCACGGCAAAAAACAGCCCTAGGGCTGCGCCCGCAACTGCCATTTGCAATGTTTCCAAGAGCTTGAGTGCAATCCGGTCGATGCGGGAGAAGTCAGGCGGAAACATCTGCGCCAGAAAACCCGATGGCGCGAATAGCCTTTCGATGCCGCGCCCTAAGGCTCCGAGCTCAGGAGCCGTCGCCGTCAGGCTGCTGATCACCAAGGCAGCGACAACCACAATTCCCAGATATTCGGCAAGGCTGCGATGACGAAAGCGCGGCACATGCATTGGACTGTCAGCCATGTGTCACTCCTCGAAAAAGCGACGAAGCTGGACCGCATCTGTGGATGCCGTCGGAACATCCATCACAATCAAGCCCTTCTGAAGACCAAGGATGTGGTCAGAGAATTCCAAAGTGTGTTCCATCCGGTGCGAGATGAACAACAACGTAAGCCCGTCCTGCCGGGCCAGATCTGACAATAGCCGCATCACCTCTTCGCCGGATTGGGGGTCAAGGCTCGCATCCGGTTCGTCCGCGAGAATGATCGCCGGGCGCTGCATGAGCATCCGCGCGATGGCGACCCGCTGTTGCTGACCGCCCGAAAGGCTATCAACCCGTTGCAAGGCTTTGTCTGCCAGACCGACGCGGGACAGGCAGGCCAAGGCTTCTTGCCGCACGGCTTGTGTGGCCAGCGATTGGAACCAAGTCCGTGGCCCTGACATGCGCGCCTGAACACCGTGGACCACATTGGTCAAAGCCGACAGGCGCGGCACAAGATTGTGTTTTTGCCAGACAACACCGACCTGCGACCGAAACTGCCGCAAATCTCGAGGGCCAAGGCTCACAACATCAAGGCCCAGCATATCAATTTTTCCAGAACTGGGTTCCACCAGCCGGATCAGGCATTTCATGGCCGTAGACTTGCCCGAGCCATTCGCTCCGATAAGCGCCGTGGCGACGCCCGCATGGACAGTAAAGTCAAGGCCATGCAGAACTTTGACGTCATCAAACGCCTTGGCAAGGCCCGACACCGAAAGCACAGGCCCCGCAAGAGCGGAGCCTGTTAGGGTCGGCAGATCGCGAACCGCTACGTTCATCAGTAAGTTACTCGCCGACGAACTGGGTAAACTCGGTTACACCCACGTTTTCGAACATCTTGCGCACACCGTCATAGTCAGCATCCGTCACAGTCGCTTTGAAGCTGCCGCCTACATACTTGGCGTTTGCCTCGGTCGAGGTGATTGCAGCTAGAAGCGCATCGCCGTGTTCGGTGAAGGTTTTGCGGACGGCATCAACGACCTCCGCCGGCACTTTGGACGACGCCAGCAGGATATCGTTGGGAAGCTCGTCACCTTTCAACAAAACGCGCAGCTTCTGGTCAGGGTACGCCTCAGATATGCTTTCGATGTGCGTACGATTCAGGCCAATTGCACCGATCTCACCTTTGATCATTGCTTCCATTGCCACGTTACGCTTCAAGAAAACGGGTTCATAATCTTGGCCGTAAACGAGGCCCGCATCAGCAAGCAGAGAGGCGGGCTGCAGATGCTGCGAGGTTGAGCCGATTTCACCAAACGAAACTTTCTGGCCCTTCAGATCCTCGGCAGACATAAGAGGTGAAGCATCAAGCACGACGACATTCGAGTAATAGTCCGGACGGTTCCACGTGACGACAGGCTGCGCATCAAGTCGTGCGTTGAAGACGACGTATTCTGCAGGGCCGGTCAAAACAAAATCAATCTGTTCAGCCGCCATGGCTTCGACCGCGACAGTGCGGCCAGACACTGGGAAGAACTCGACTTTAAGGCCTGAGGCAGCCTCAAACGCTTCCTTGAAGGGCCCCATCTCGGTCTGGAGGGCTTCAAGGCCATCGATGTCGGTTACCGCGAAGCGGATAGTCTCCTGCGCGAATGCAGCATTCGCACAAAATGTTGCAAGAGCAATTGCACCAGCTTTCAGAAAGGCGTTCATGCGTTGTCCCTCATTTGAGTATCGATGAGGAACGCTTAGGGCGCGAACGTGACACCGGGG
The DNA here is from genome assembly GCA_040383035.1 of Hyphomonadaceae bacterium. Classification (GTDB taxonomy): domain Bacteria; phylum Pseudomonadota; class Alphaproteobacteria; order Caulobacterales; family Aquidulcibacteraceae; genus Aquidulcibacter. The sequence goes on from JBEIEG010000169.1 coordinate 2,606, forward strand.
TTTCGGCCGGGATTCGTTTCTGTGACACTTCAAGCGTTTTGGCGTCACGAAAGGCTTTTCCTTTGGAACCTATTGGAAGATGAAGAGAGCCGAGATGCTGAGAGCGGCCTATTGCTGACACAGGCAGATTGGGTCGCGACCCTAGATTTTCTGATGGCCTGCTTAGGTCCGCCTGAGCAAAAACAGGGCCACCGTTGCCAAAGCTCCAATCCCAGCAGTCAGCCAGATCGCCTGCAGACCCCAGGTTTCGAGCGCTGCACCGAAAAGTAGCGGTGCAGCGGCCTGCAGTATGCGGGCCGGGGCGTTCAGCCAACCCAAACGCGCCCCATATCCCGTCGTCCCAAACAGCGCGAGGGGCAGCGTGCCCTTTGCTATGGTCAGGATTCCGTTGCCCGCGCCATGCATAACAGCAAAAACATAGGCCGCCGGTCCCCCAAAAGTTAGAAGGCAAACCGCAGCAACTGGATGAGCTGAGGCTGCAAGCCGGGCTGAACTAAGTGGATTGAACCGGCGCAGAAGCCCGAACTCCAAAATCCGAGCGGCAACTTGCGCAGGACCGATGAGAGCGCCCGCCGCAATTGCGACTGCAACGCTAGCTCCTGATGCTTGGAGCAACCCAGGCAAATGCGCGGCCATCGCGGTTGAGTTGAACCAAGTAGAAGCAAAAACAAATGACAAGAGAAAGAGCGCCAATCTTGGCGGCTCTGCATCTTCGGAGGTATCGCTTACGCTGGGCTTATTCGTGCTCTTGGCCGTGGGCAGAAGTGCGTTTAGCGGCAGCGCCAGAAGCAAATGGATAAGGGCCCAGCCTATACAAGCCTCGCGCCAACCCCATGTCGCCAGCATCAAACCTGATAAGGGCCAACCAACGGTACTCGCGAAGCCAGCAATTAGGGTTATCCCGGTTATCGGCCGGCGGGCATCTTTTCCATATATTCCTGCCAGTGTTGCAAAGGCAGCCTCATAAAGCCCAAGCCCCATCCCAAATCCAATGATTGCCCACCCAAGGAATAGAACGGCTAACGAAGGCGCGAGGGCGAGCAGAACAAGTCCCAAGGCGAAAACCACGTTAGAAATCATCAATACGCCGCGGCCACCAAGCCTATCGATGCGGGCACCAGCCCAGGGCCCAACGAGGGCAGAAACGATCAGGGCTATGGAGAATGCTCCGAAAACCCAAACGGGATTGAGAGAAAAGCTGGCCGCCATTGGCGCTGCGAGCACGGCGGGGATATAGTAGCTTGAGGCCCAACTAATGGTCTGAGCGCTGCCCAAGGCTGCAATCACAACAGTCTGGTGCTTTGGTTCGACGGCACACCTCATTTATCTGTGCTCATTCGTTCCTCAAAAAGGCTGCGCTGCGAGCATTTGACTGTAAAGGACTTGGCCATATCAGCGCCAACGCGGGCGTCGTGCTCGGGGCCAAGACGCCTGCTCACAGGCTTAGTATTTGCTTGGGACATAGAGCTCAGGTGGCAGGACGGCACGCTCGTAGTCAGGGTTGAAAACGCGATCTGGCAATTGGATGTCGTCATGCGGCACCGCTTCATAGGGAAATCGGCTGAGCAGATGATCTATGCAGTTCAAACGCGCACGCCGCTTGTCGTTTCCCTCGACAATGTACCATGGGGCCTCGGGGATGTTGGTTCGGTCGAACATGTCCTCCTTGGCTTTTGTGTAGTCTTCCCACCGTACACGCGATTGAAGATCCATCGGGGAGAGTTTCCACTGTTTCATTGGATCGTGAATGCGCATCGTAAAGCGAAGTTGCTGCTCTTCATCGGTGATTGAGAACCAATACTTGAGGACGATGATACCAGATCGGACGAGCATTCGTTCAAACTCCGGGACATCCCGGAAGAACTGCTCGACCTGATCTTCAGTCGCGAAGCCCATAACACGCTCGACACCAGCACGATTGTACCATGACCGGTCAAACAAAACGATCTCACCACCCGCAGGTAGATGCGGGACATAGCGCTGGAAATACCATTGCGTACGTTCGCGGTCGGATGGCGCAGGCAACGCAACGACACGGACGACACGCGGGTTTAACCGCTGAGTAATGCGTTTGATGACGCCACCTTTGCCCGCGCTGTCTCGCCCCTCGAACAGTACAACGACCTTCTTTTTATGATGGCTTACCCAGTCCTGTAGCTTTATGAGTTCGGCTTGAAGGGCGAACAGGCTATCAAAATAGGCTTTATTGCCAATGCTGTCCGGATGGGCTTGGCGGTAGAGCTCAGCGACCCCCTCAGACAGAAATGTGTCATCTGTCAGCTCAGCCTCCTCCTCCAGACTATCTGTGAGGTCGGACATCAGCCAGTCCCGCGCCACGCTGGGCCTAGGTGGCAGTCCTTCAGTGGCGCCATTCCTGTCGCCCAAAATTGCATCATCCGTCACCGGCAACCGGTCCGACGGGTAGGGCAAGAGACGCTTTAGCAGACTTGAAAGATACGACACGCGCGGCATGGTCATAGCTGTGGCTCGTTACGAGGGAGAGTTCCAAGTTTGGGGCTTTTTGACTGTGATCATTAGCAAACACACAACCAGCCAGCACCCGGCTCTCATGCAAGCCGACGTTCCACAAAACATTTATGACAACCCATTAGAATGCACAGATGCAATCCATCCTGCCGGGCGCTGGTATAGCCGGTCTTGCGGTGCCAATGATAGTGGAACATCGGCCGATGATTATTGACAGCGCTGGGGCTGCGGGTAGGTTTTCTAAAAGTCGAGTTAACCGGATGAGGGCATAATGGCGCGACACCTGATTACGGCTTCGGCGCAAATGGGACCAATTTCCAAATCCGAAACTCGCAAAGACACCGTGGCCCGCCTCGTGGCAATGATGCGCGAAGCACATGGTCGCGGGGCTAAGTTGGTGGTCTTTACCGAAATGGCGTTGACCACTTTTTTTCCACGCTGGTTGATCGAAGACGAGGCTGAGCTGGACAGCTACTATGAAACCGCAATGCCCTCGCTTGCCACTCAACCACTGTTTGACGAGTCGGCAAAGCTGGGGATCGGTTTCTATTTGGGCTACGCCGAACTTGTGGTCGAAAGCGGGGTAAAGCACCGCTTTAACACGTCAATTCTAGTCGATCAGACCGGCAAGATTGTTTGAAAATACCGCAAGGTGCACCTCCCGGGTTGGGCAGATCCACTACCAAA
>JBEIEG010000170.1:0-5768 GCA_040383035.1 Hyphomonadaceae bacterium
ATGGGATCGTCGTCGACCACCAAAATCCGTGCGTTCTCGGTCAGCACGAACTGAGACGCGGCCGTCATGCTTAAGTCACTCATAAGGAGCAACCTCGGCAATGAGACAGGCAAGCGCGACTTCAGCGTGCCCATAACTATGGATTGAAACGGCGTTGTGCACGTCCATCGGACTCCTATTAGACTTTCACACTAGCTTAAATCGGTTAACCATACGTCAAGCCAAGTTGTCGCGATGCAGTACTGCCGCTGAGGTCAGCAGCGCCCCAAATCTGTTGGCTTAACCCGCACTTAATGTGTCCGCGCTACTTAGGACGCCCGATGTTAGCGCTCAGGTTTGATCAAGTGAAATCTCAGATGAAGCCTCCTAAACAGAGAATTCAAAAGGCCAGAAAGCTAAGCTCTATCCGGTCACGGCTAGCGGCGCTTGTGCTGGGCTCTGTGATTTTCTCGGTCGTACCTGTAACAATTATTTTTGCCTATCAAGACATGACGCGCCATGCTGAGGTGCGCTGGTCTGAAATGCGGACGGCAGCGCAAGTTTTGGCTAGCAGTGCGGCCGAAGCAGCAAATGACCAAGATCGCCAGCGCGCCTTTATCGCTATTCGTGCTATCTCCCGCAGCCCCGGGATCGTCTATGCGCGGGTCGAACTTGCTAATGGCATGTCGTTGGCCGAAAATGGTTCTGGTACGCGTCTGCGCAACGACGTACGCTTGGACAGTGAAAGCGCCGATCCAAACCTCATCGCGCTGATTACCACCAAATCTGTGGAGGTCGTCTCGCCGATCGAATTGGGTGGCAAGGTTTTGGGGCGCGTCGTTGTGGTCCATATGGCCAATGACTTCTTGGCACCTTTGCTGCGCTCCATTGGTAGCGTGTTGGGGGTCGCCTTATTGGCCCTCCTGATTTCGTTGGGGATTTCTCGTCGCATTCAGCGCGCGCTGACAGAACCCTTGACCGATCTGACTAAGTCAGTGGCCGCAATTGGCCAAAAAGGTGACTTTTCTCAACGGGTGGAGGCAACTACCACGGACGAGGTAGGCACGCTGGTGACAGGCTTCAATGCCATGTTGGATGCCATTGGTGAGCGGGATCGCCGCATTGACGCCCATATGCGCGGCCTGGAAGCTGAAGTTGCGGCGCGGACGAGCGACTATCTGGTGGCCCGCGACTCGGCCGAGCGTGCGAATGCCGCCAAGTCAGACTTTTTGGCTACCATGAGCCACGAAATCCGCACGCCGATGAATGGTGTGATGGTGATGGCAGAGCTGTTAGCGGCGGAATCATTGCCCGCCAAAGCCAAGCGCCACGCCGACACGATTGTGAAATCTGGCCGCAGCTTGCTGGCCGTGATCAACGATATTCTCGACTTCTCCAAGATTGAAGCCGGCAAGTTGGAAGTCGAAATCTGCGAAATCAATGTGCTGGACTTGGTCGATGACGTCTTGGCCCTATTCCATACCAAAGCCCGCGAAAAGGGCCTGGAGCTGGTGGCTTCGGCCCATCCACAAGCCCCCAAGATGATCCCCGCCGATTCCGTCCGCCTTGGCCAAGTGATCTCAAACCTCGTTTCCAACGCTTTGAAATTTACCGAGACTGGCCACGTGCTTGTTCGGTTGGAGCCCGATCCGGATAGTCAGTTTTGGCGCCTGATTGTGCAGGATACTGGCATCGGGATTGCTGAAGACAAGATTTCCGGCATCTTTTCGGCCTTCTCCCAAGAAGATCAAACCACCACCCGCCGGTTCGGTGGCACTGGGCTTGGATTGTCGATCTCCAAGCGCTTGGTGGAAGCTATGGGCGGCCAGATTGGCGCGACCAGCAAGCAAGGCCAAGGCACCAGCTTTCACGTCCGTCTGCCTGCCCTAACGGGTGAGGCACGCGTGCCGGCTGCCCCGCCCAAACTAGAAGAAGGCGACGTGCCCTTGTGCGTCAAGATTTTTGTGGACGGGCAAGTTGAATCTTGGGCGATCAGTCGCCGCTTTGCTACGGCTGGGGCTGTGATTGGCCAAACCGATGCTTTGCAGCCGGATTTGCTGATTGCAGACAAGGTCAATCGCACCGAATTACCACCCGGCTTAAATCCCAAGAAGCTCGTATTGATCGCCGACGCCGATGATACAGTTGCCGATTCTATGGTGCGCGCTGGCCAAGCGGTTGCTGCGTTGCAACGTCCCGTCCGCCACGCCGATATTGACCATTTGATCTTGGCACTACGCAACGGGACCAGCTTTGCTTTCAGCCAAGGCGGCGTGATGAACCAAGCCATCACAGTGGCGTTTCCCGATGCCCGCGTGCTTGTCGTGGATGATGGTGAGGTCAATCGCGAAGTCGCGGTGGAAGCCCTCTCGCGCTTTGAAATCAAGGCCGATGTAGCCGTTGATGGCCAAGATGCCCTGAACGTTCTCGCGACCAAAGACTATGATCTCGTGTTGATGGACGGCTCTATGCCCGTCATGGATGGCTATGAAGCCACGCGCGCAATCCGCTCTCTTGAAGCCAAAGAAGGCCGCAAGCGTATGCCTGTAGTTGCCCTGACCGCCCATGTCGTGGGTACGGCTGCAAATGCTTGGTCGGAATGCGGGATGGACGGGGTTTTGCATAAGCCATTCACACTGGTAGCTTTGGGTGAGATCCTGAAAGCGAATTTACCCGCGCATTTGGCAACCAAGGCGCTGGAAATGATTGACGCGCGCTCGGATGATCAAGCGTGGGAAGCATCGGAAACGACCGGGGGCGCAGCCGAAGGCGGTTTGTTTGACGAAGCCGTAATTCTGCCCTTCTTGCGCGATCTGAAGACACACCGTCGCGATTTCGTTGTGCGTGTGGTTGGCCTGTATCGCAACCACGCACCCAGCACTTTGATCGAACTGCAAGAGGCCTTAAACGCGGGTGATCGGGACCGTATCGCCAAGGCTGCACACTCGCTGAAGTCGATGAGCCTTAACATCGGGGCAAGTGCCATAGCGAAACTAGCTGGCACGATTGAAGCCGCGGTCCGCATCCATAACACACCGATTGCGCAGTCTGAGATTGAGCGTGCCATCGCGCTTTTGCATATGACTCTCGACCGTCTCGCTGTCCTGATGGAGTCTGACTTACCCGAAGAACCAGCATTCGAGATCAAGGCCGAAGTGAAGCCAACAGTCGTCGAAGTGTTCAGCACAGCCATTCTGTCGCCAGAGGAAAAGGCCTTGCGCGACGAACTGGAAGCGGACCTCGAAACCGGTGCGCTCAGCATGGTCTATCAGCCGCTTTATGATCGTACTGGCAATCAGGTCGTGTCGGCAGAAGCGCTTCTCCGATGGGATCGCGGCGGTCGGGCGCGTGTTGGCCCAGACGTCTTTATTCCAATTGCCGAGAAATCGGGATTCATCGCACACATCGGCCACTTTGTCCGCCAAGCCGTCTTCAACGATACCGCAGATTGGGGCAATCTGCCGATCGCGCTCAACGTGTCACCTCTTGAATTGATTGACGAAAATTTTGTTGGCGATCTAAAAGAGCTGTTCGCCGAGACCGGCTTTGATCCCGCCCGGGTGGTGTTGGAAGTGACCGAAACGGCCTTCTTGGGTGACCCTGATCGCGTGCGTCAGCTGTTTGCCCAGATCAAATCCATGGGCTGCAAACTAGCACTCGATGACTTCGGTGTCGGCTATTCCAGTTTGACTTCCTTGCACCGTTTCCCGTTTGACAAGATCAAGATCGACCGCGAGTTTGTGACTAGTCTTGACCTTGATCCTAAAACCTCGCGTGAGGCTTTGGCGATCATCCAAGCTGTCTCCAGTATCGGCCGGGCCTTGGGCCGCGAAGTGGTCGCCGAGGGCGTCGAGACGGCAACGCAGCATGCGGTCCTGAAAGCAGCGGGTGTCCATACGTTGCAAGGCTATTTGTTTGGCAAGCCCATGGTCGCCAGCGAATTTGTCCGTCTTTTGACACCAAAGCCGTCGAGCACCACGCCGTCTCTAATCCATACCAACACCCCAAGCACCCCAACCACCGCAACTTTGCCGCAGGCTTTAGCGTCCTAGGCCTACCGCCAAGTATGGCAGAGCTAGGGCTGGCGAGACCAGATAAAATCATGGCATAGTCATTCGCCTAATGAGGGAAAATGGGGATTGGACATGCCGATTTCGACACGCCACCACCAAACTAAGGCCGCCGTCCTTGTGGCATGCCTTGCCGTCCTTTCCCCAGATTTTGGCAGGGCGCAGGCTTTATCCAAGCCCGCCGCCTCAACCCAGTCACTACCGCCTGAGTTGACGCCTGAAGGCATTCTTGCGGACATGGTTAGCCAATCGATCGCCGAACAGGCTGGCCTGCCCGACCTTGCAGCCACGTCACCGGCCAAGGCTGTCTCAACCGCACCGCCGATTCCTGTCCCGGTTAAGGCGTTAGAACCTGTAATGAAGGAAGTCCTTGAGAAAGACGTCTTGGATTTGGCCGACCTTTTGGCTGGGCGCTGGGATAATGAGCTGCAAACCTTTTTTGAGCCCGAACTCAACGTGCCAGTGGCTTTGCGCCATGAACGGCTGCATGCAGTCGTCAAGCCAATAGACGCGCCTGAATTTGGCTCTGTCAGCTTCTATGTTGAATACCGCAAGGGCGGTGAAGCCGGCCCTGTGGTCCGCCAACGAATTTGGACCCTCAGCGTGGATCAGGAGCTGCGGGCGGTCCGCCTTGCAGGTTTTGCCCCCAAAGATGGCAAACCATTGGAAGGGGCTTGGCGTCAGATTGAAGGGGTCGAAGGCTTGAAGCCGGATCAAGTAAAGAAGGATTCCTTCACCCCAGTTGCTGGCTGCGACATTATTTGGCGTCGGCGCGGGGAAGGGTTTAGTGGCGCGACCCGTCCAGCAACCTGCAAGCTTGTGACCAACGCCGACAAGCGAGTCTTGAATGTCAGCGAACAACATGACCTTTCCGCCAATGTGTGGGAAGTGCGCGATGTTGGTGTCGATGAACGCGGTGTCCGCGTCTTTGGCGGCAGTGATTTGCCGCCGACCCGTTTGAAGCGCGCAGCAAGCTTCACCTGCTGGGCTTCCGTTGCCAACGGAGTTGAGCGGGCAACTGTGAGAGATCTTGTTGTGCATGACCAAGGCGGAATGGCTAGCGCCGAGTTTGTAGGCGGTTCCCCTGCCAAGCTTCGCCTCCGCTTACGTAATGTGGAATGGCCGATCGGCCAAAACCGACCCTCGCTCACGCTCTACCTCTTGGTCGATGGGGATGATCGGGCAGAAGGCTATGCCTGGGGAGAACCCACCGCCAATCGTTTGGCGCTGGATGTAGGTGGGACCCAAGTTAGCTGCACGCGCGACCCCCGTGCGCTTTGGCGTTAGGGTCTAGCGGCCAAAGAACTTGATCACGATCACGACCAAAAGGGCCGTCAATCCAAATTTCAAAATGCCATAGGCCCGCATAATCCGGCCAAGCTTGGCCATGTTTTCTTGATGCAAGGCCTGTTCTTCGGGCGTTAGCTCGCGCGGGGCTTCATCGATGTCCTCGTCATCCCACTCGGGAGCGGGGGAATTATCATGATTTGGGGGCAGTGGCTTTTGGTCCATCAGCCCTTACCCCTCAAATGGGTCACGCACCAAGATTGTGTCGTCCCGCTCTGGGCTGGTGGAGAGGAGTGCGACTGGCCGGGTCACCAATTCTTCGATGCGTCGCACATATTTGATCGCGTTCGCGGGCAGGTCCTTCCACGAGCGCGCACCGCGTGTGGTTTCTTGCCAGCCGTCGAAATACTCAAAGATCGGCTCAACACTGGC
>JBEIEG010000171.1:0-5751 GCA_040383035.1 Hyphomonadaceae bacterium
GAAGGAAGTTGGGGCCACCCAAGAAGATATTGGCGCAGCCATTGGACGTGATCGCTCGGCAGCAAGCCGACTTTTATCCGGGTCATTGGAGTTCAAGGCAGCCCATGCCGGGCCTTTGGCCTTGGTCCTCAAGACCACACCAAGCGAAATCCTAATTCGGGCAGGGGTAGAGTTAGAGGCAGGCGCGACAGCTCGCACGCCGCCGCACGCCCGAGTGGAAGCGGCGATCGAAGCCTTTGCGGCAGGCGAGATCATTGTCGTGACCGATGATGACGATCGCGAGAATGAAGGTGATCTCATTGTTGCAGCCAGCCTGTGCACGCCCGAGAAGATGGCTTTCATCGTCCGGCATACTTCAGGCATTGTTTGCGCGCCGCTGACACGCGAAATCGCGCGAAAATTGCGCTTGGACCCAATGGTCGCCAATAATGACGCGCCTTTGTCGACGGCCTTTACGGTCTCGGTCGATGTGCGCCATGGCACCACGACCGGGATTTCTGCCGAGGACCGGACCAATACGTGTCGTGCACTGGCCAACCCAAACATCGGTGCGGCAGATTTTGTACGCCCGGGCCATATATTTCCCCTCGTTGCCCGAGATGGCGGCGTACTTGTTCGGACGGGCCATACAGAAGCGACAGTCGACCTCTGCCGTATGGCTGGTCTTCCAGAAGTTGGCGTCATTTGCGAGATGATGAATGACGACGGCACCGTGATGCGTGGCCCGCAGGTCGCAGCTTTTGCCGCGACCCATAATCTCAAGCATGTATCGATTGCGGAAATGATTTCCTATCGCCAGTCGCGTGAGAAATTGGTTGAGCGGGTATCCAGCTTTACGGTTGAAACGGAAAATGGCCCTGTGCAAGGCTTCGCCTACTCAACCCCGTTCGATCCAGTGCATCACCTTGCCTTTGTTGTCGGCAAAATTGGCGCTGGCGAGAACGTTCCGACTCGTTTGCACCGCGCAGATGTGGTCAAGGACGTGTTTGGCGGGGCACCAGCAATCAAAGCGGCTATGGAAACCTTCCGGACCGAAGGACGTGGCGTTCTGGTTTATCTGCGTGATGGCACAGTCGGTGTGCCATTCCAGCAGCATCAGGAGACCGAGTCAGAGACCCGTCGCTTGCAGACGTGGCGCGAAGTCGGCGTTGGCGCACAAATACTGCGTGACCTTGGCGTTCACTCGATCAAGCTGCTAACCCGCTCCACCCATAAATTTGCGGGCCTAAGCGGGTTTGGTATTGAGATTTCAGACGTGGATAGCCGCTAGCAATAGCGAAAAGGAATGTGGGTGCGTTTAGGCACCCACAGTTTCTGGCTTTTCCTGTGCGATCCGCTGGGCATTGACATAATCAATCTTGCCTGTACCCAAAAGCGGTACGTCCTTGATCTTCATAATCTTTTTTGGAAGCGCCAATTCTGCGGCACCATTGGTTTTATACCAAGCCAAAAGGTCCGAACGCTCTGCAAAGTCGCAGTCGGTCAGCAAAACAATCTGCTCACCCTTTTTGGGATCATTGACCGCAACAGCGACGTGAAGATTATTCGGCCAACAGCTGGTCGCATAATTCTCCACGGCGGTTAGAGACACCATCTCGCCGCCAATCTTGGCAAACCGCTTGACCCGGCCCTTAATGGTCAAATAGCCGTCCTTGTCGATCGCAACGACATCACCGGTGTCATGCCATCCGCCCGGCAAAGGCTGGATTTCACCTGGTGCATCGACGCGCACATAACCCCGCATCAAATTGGGCCCGCGAACATAGAGCCTCCCGCCACCATCAATGCCGGGGATGCTTTCGAGCTTCCACTCAATACCGGGTACCAGCCGACCACAGGTGCCCGGGCGGTTATTGTGATCTGGTGTGTTGACGGCGATGATGGGCGAAGCTTCGGTAGCGCCATAGCCTTCAACAATGGGAACATTGAAGCGTGACAGCATCATTTGACGGGTTTCTTCCTTAACCCGCTCTGCCCCGCATACGATAAAGCGGAGGCTGTTCAAGTCACCTTCATCCGCTTGCCGAGCATATTGGTTCACAAAGGTGTCGGTCCCAAACAAGATTGTTGACTGAGTTTCACGCACCATTTTGACGATATTCTTGGCCTGTAAAGGCGAGGGGAAAAGCACACATTTCATACCCTGAAGAAGCGGCAAAAAGGTGCCGCCCGTCAGACCAAAGGAATGGAAGATCGGCAGTGGGTTAAAGACGATATCTTCGGGATTCAAGTCGACATGGCCTGCCACCTGTTCGACATTGGCGACCAAATTGGCATGGCTGAGTGCGACACCTTTTGGAATACCCTCTGTGCCCGAGGTAAACAGCATTACAGCGGTCGAATCGGGATCAGTTTTGACCCGTGCCAAGAAAGGAGCCGTTGCATCGAGGAATCCGCGAGCCTTGTCGAGACTTGTCAGGCTTTCGCGCACATCTTCCAGATAGACAATTTTATAGTCCTTCTGAAGGTCTTCCACGAGGCTGCCGAGATTTGCCTGCTCAACAAACCGCTTTGCCGTCAAGATGGTGCGGATTTGGCCAGCACTACAGGCTGCGCGGATGTTTTTGTCGCCTGCTGTAAAGTTCAACATCGCAGGTGTGCGGCCAAAGGCCATGAGACCAAATAGGGCAACCATGCCACCAGCCGAATTGGCAATGAGAACCCCGACATTCTCGCCGGGCTCGGTCAATGCGGACAATTTACGTCCCAAGACAAAAGACCCAAGCACCAAGCGGTCGTAAGTAAGTGGTGTACGATCAGCGTCTTCTAGGATTTCCTTTTTTCCACCGAAGCGGCCTCGCGCTTCAACCAAGGCATCAAAAACAGTGCGCCGCGTGCGGGCAACATCATAAGGGCGAACAGGCATGTTGGGGTCCTAGAATGCGTTTCCAAGTTTACTGGTTTGGGGCGCTTCTTCGCCCTGTTTTCGACGGCCAGCTTGGAAGCAAAGCTAACCAGATCACACGAGATTGCAATTTGTTTCAGCAATAGCGCGCATTTTCGCGCTCAATTAACTGTGTTCACTGAGTGAACGGCGGCCGCATTTTCAGCATAATTCAGTGTCCCACTTGAGATTTGGCTATATCCCGTGCCACAAGTATAAGATGAAAAACGTCACCATCTTCCGGGCCTTTTTGATCGCTATTTCTTGTGCGGTTTTGGGCACTCACCCCCTTTCGGCACAAGCCGTTCAACAAACAAAGGGCGACTTTCAAGATAAGTTTCGCCAGCTTGATCCAGAAGATGCGCCGACTCCGAACGATTATCGGGCCGCATCGGGTGCGCCCGGCCATAAATATTGGCAGCAGAAGGTCGACTACAAAATTAACGTCAGCTTGGACGAAGCCAGCAAAACCCTAAACGGCGGCGCGGACATTACCTATACGAACAACTCGCCTGATACTCTGACGTATCTCTGGCTGATGTTGGATCAGAATGACGTCAAGACGAACTCGATTGCCGAACTAACCCAAACGACCGATGAAACCGGTCGGATCAGCTTTAATCAGGTTCGCCGCGCCCAAGCCATGCGCGCCAGCGATGGCGGGTTCACAATCACCAAGGTGACCAATCCTGCGGGCGCAGGCCTTACCTTTGACGTTGTAGACACGCTGTTACGGGTTGATTTGGCAGAACCTTTGATGCCCGGACAAAGTGTTGCCTTCAAAGTTGAGTGGACCTTGCCGATGCGCGATTCCCGCTTGATTGGCGGTCGCAATGGCTATGAGTGTTTTACGAAGGCGGATCAGGACGGCAATTGCATCTTCCTTGCCGCCCAATGGTTCCCCCGTGCGGCCGTTTATTCCGACTATGAGGGCTGGCATAACAAAAGCTTCTTGGGTCGTGGTGAGTTCACGCTGGAGTTTGGCGATTATGAAGTAGCGATCACAGTCCCAGCGGACTTTGCCGTTTCTTCAACCGGTGACTTAGTCAACGCAAATGAAATCCTCTCGCCCGTGCAGCAGGAGCGTATGGCAAAGGCACGCGCCAGCTATCGCGATCCCGTTTACATCGTAACGCCACAAGAGGCCGCTGCCGCCGAAAAAGCTAAAGCCGCCACAACCAAGACTTGGCGCTTTAAGGCTCAGAATGTGCGCGATTTTGCGTGGGCAGGATCGCGCAAATTCATCTGGGACGCGATGGCCGTCAAACAGCCAGGCGCAAACGATGTGCTGGCGATGAGTTTCTTCCCAAAGGAAGGCGACCCATTGTGGTCGGCCTATTCGACCAAAAGCATTGCGCACACGATCAACGTCTATGGACGCTTGACGTTTGCCTATCCTTACCCAGTCGCGCAATCGGTTAATGGCCCGGTCGGCGGCATGGAATATCCTATGATCACCTTTAACGGACCTCGGCCTGAAAAGGATAGCGCGGGCAATCTTACCTATTCAGACCGTTCCAAATACGGCTTGATCAGTGTGATCATTCACGAAGTTGGCCACATCTGGTTCCCCATGATCGTCAATTCCGATGAGCGGCAATGGACATGGATGGACGAGGGTCTGAATACCTTCCTGCAATATGTGGCCGAGCAAGAATGGTCGGAAGCCTATCCGTCTCGCCGTGGCGACCCGCGCGATATCACTGAATATATGCGCTCCAGCAACCAGGTGCCCATCATGACGCAATCTGACTCGGTTCAGCGTTTGGGCGACAATGCCTATGGCAAGCCCGCGACAGCCTTGGTTGTTCTGCGTGAGACGGTCATTGGTCGGGCACGTTTCGACCGGGCGTTTAAAGAGTATTCGACGCGCTGGCGCTTTAAGCGTCCAACACCCTATGACTTCTTCCGCACGATGGAGGAGAGCTCTGGCACAGACCTCGATTGGTTCTGGCGGGCTTGGTTCTATTCCACCGACCATGTCGATATCAGCCTGACCAACGTCCGCGAAGGCACGCTCGACACCCAAAACCCAGATATTGAATCGGCCCGTCGCATCGCAGAGCGTGATGCCAAGCCAATTGAATTGGGTCAGTTGAACAACAAAGGCATGAAGACCTATGCCGACAATGACCCGTCTGTGTTGGATTATTATGACCGCACCGATCCCTTGTCGGCGACCAAAGGGCAAAAGGCACGGGCGGCGACAGCCCGCGCAGCTTTAAGCCCTGAGGAGCGGGCCGTCCTCGATGTGAAGGATCGGTTCTATATCTTAAGCCTTGAAAACAAGGGCGGCGCGGTTTCCCCAGTGATCCTGAAATTCACCTTCAAGGATGGCACCAGCGATACGGTCGCCATCCCTGCCGAAATCTGGCGCTATGATGCCCGCAAGGTGAATTGGACCTATATGACGGCCAAGGAAGTTTCCCAAGTCGAACTCGACCCACGCCAAGAAACGGCAGACGTGGATCGGTCCAACAATTACTTCCCAACCCGGATCGAACCCACCCGTTTGGAAGTCTTCAAAGCCTCGCAAGGTCCACGCAATCTGATGCAGGACAATGATCTGGCCGTTAGCCAAGAGTCGACCCAGACTAAGCCTGCGGTTTCACCAAAGGCTGGGGCTGGCGCTACGGGGGCAGGGGCCGCTACAGGCGCTCGTCCAAACCGCTAAGATGAAGCGCACAGGCGTCGCAATGCTGGGGTTGCTGGCCGTGATTTTGGCCAGTGGCCCCGCTTTGGCGCATCGGCTGGAAGCGGCTTTAAGCGTGGTTGAAGTCAATCCGTCGAGCGGCGTTCTTGAGATTACGCACAGGCTCTACGCCCATGATCTTGAGCATGCGCTTGATCTGGGTCCTGTCGGGGTC
>JBEIEG010000172.1:0-5738 GCA_040383035.1 Hyphomonadaceae bacterium
GATCAAGAATGAAATACAAAAAAGCGAAGCGGTGCGAACAATGAAATGTTTAATCATGGGTCGATCCAACCACAGGTTAAGCCCTTTGCCAAGGTGGCAGACGCGCTAGATGACGAGGATCACAATCTTGTTTACAGTGCCTTCAACAACGACTTAGGGGGTCTAGGCGCATGCGCATTTCAACTCATTTTTGGCAAAAAATCGGCTCTTGTGCTTTGGCTAGCAGCCTTGCGCTCGCGCCCCTTCAAAGTGCACAAGCCCAGACAAATCCTAATGGCGGTATTGTCCGCCCAGGCGACCGCATTGCAGGGCCAGCCTTTGCCACCCGAAGCCCGGCCTATGGGATGAATGGTGCGGCGGCCACTGCCCACCCGATTGCAACACAAATCGCTATCGACACACTCAAGCAAGGCGGGACGGCGGTAGACGCAGCGATTGCCGCCAACGCGGCCTTGGGCCTGTTGGAGCCAACTGGCAATGGCATTGGCGGCGACCTCTTCGCACTGATCTGGGACCCCAAGACGCAAAAGCTTTATGGGATCAATGGCTCTGGCCGCGCGCCCTTGGGTATGAGCCTTGCTGATCGTGCCGCGCGCGAAGCCAAGATCAAAACCAGAGTCCCCGGCAGCAGGCCGTCATTTGGGAGCGTGACCGTCACCGTTCCCGGTACCGTCGATGCTTGGTTTTCAATGCACAGCCGGTTCGGCAAGTTGCCCATGGCCAAGGTTTTGGCTCCAACCATCGCCTATGCCGAAGCTGGCACCCCCGTTCCACCGGTAATTGCCTACTATATGGCAAACAACCTCAAGCGCCTCGATGAGCGCGCCAAGGCGGGCGAAGTGGAAGAGTTTGAGAACGCCCGCAAAACCTACTTCGCCAATGGCAGCGTCAAAGCTGGTGAGGTGTTTAAAAATCCGGACTTAGCAAAAACCCTCAACCTCATTGCGCGGGGTGGACGAGACGCGTTTTATACAGGTCCAATCGCCCAGACGATTGACGCCTATATGCGCCGCATTGGCGGCCCCTTGCGGGCGAGCGATCTGGCGGCGCACAAAAGTGAATGGGTTGAGCCGATCTCGGTCAGTTACCGAGGCTATGACGTCTGGCAATTACCGCCGAACAGCCAAGGTGTTACGACCTTGCAAATGCTGGGCATCCTCAATCAATTTGACTTGGCAGGTGCTGGATTTGGTACCGCTGAAAGCCTTCATTTGCAGATTGAGGCCAAGCGGCTTGCGTTTGAAGATCGAGCAAAGTTTTTGGCAGACCCCGCATTTGCCAAAGTGCCGACCAAAGGCCTGATCGCCCCAGGCTATCTAAAAGGCCGCGCAGCCCTAATTGACCCCAGCAAAGCCAAGGTCGAGGTAGCCGCAGGTGATCCGAGCCAGTTTGAAAAAGGCGACACAACTTTCCTCGTCACTTCTGACTCCAGCGGCATGATGGTTGCCCTGATCCAATCCAACTACCGGGGCATGGGCTCTGGCCTCGTGGCGGATGGTTTGGGCTTCATGTTTCAGAACCGGGGGGAAGCCTTTGCACTCGATCCAGCCCTGCCCAACGTCTATGCCCCCGGCAAACGACCCTTCCACACGATTATTCCGGGGTTTGTCACCAAGGATAATCAAGCTTTTATGGCCTTTGGCGTAATGGGTGGGGCCATGCAGCCGCAAGGCCAATCGCAAATCGTGATCAATATGATTGACTATGGCTTGGACGCCCAATCGGCTGGCGACGCGCCGCGTTGGCGGCACGAGGGTGGCTGTGAACCTGAAGGTGGTTGCAAGCCCGGGCTTGGACGCGTCGCGCTTGAATCCGGTCATACAGAAGCAGCCCGCGCGGGCCTTGCCCAAAAAGGCTGGACGTTGATCGGGGCCGACGGCGATTTTGGTGGTTATCAAGCGATCAAACGCGACCCGAAAACTGGGGCTTATGAAGCTGCCACTGAAAGCCGCAAGGATGGTGTGGCCTTGGCCTATTAGGACGGTTTAAGCTTAAAAAACTGCGTTGCTTTTTTGGTGCCCGCGAAACGTATTGCACTTTCAAAGGAAAGGTGAATACTGATTAGAAACTGCCTCAAAGGCGGTTCAAGCCAACATAGTCATCACACTTAGGGTTCAGAAGGCTCGGCCACGGAACCTAACACCGGAGCCGCTAAATGAATAAAATCTTCGCCGCCACCGCAATTGCCGTAACCGTTCTAGCTGCCGTCCAACCCGCTAATGGGCAAGGCTATAATCAAGGGCGCCCGTCCATTACCTTGTTTGCTGGCTTGGACTACAAAGGTCAGTCCGTAACCATTACATCCGACACCCCAAATTTGCGCGATCTGAATTTCAACGAAGTCAGCAATAGCCTCGTCGCGCGCGGGGAGTGGGAGGTTTGTCTTGATCCCAACTATAGTTCGCGATGCCGGACCTATAATAGCGCGATCACCGATCTGCGGTCATTTCGCGGACGCATTTCCTCAATCCGTTACGTTGGACGCGATGGCCAAGCCAACTCTAGACCAGACTACAACGGCGGCTATGGCAATCCGCCCCGATACTCAGGACAGTCCACACCTGGCCGCGCGACAGTTTTCTTTCCGGGCTCGATCAATTTGGGGGGTGCGTTAACGCGGATGGATGGCAACCAGTTTTGCCGATCACAAGGCTTGAACGGGGCGGTCCATGCGGGGCAAGACCGGAACGGTTATCTCGAAGACGTCTTGTGCCGTCGCTAAATCAAATTTAACCAGACAATCAGCAAGGTCGCGGTGTTTACAGCGCGGCCTTTTTTGTTTCCTTTTCGTCATTCATCCAAGAGTTCCTTTGAAGGGATAGACCACAGACGTTCTCGGCACTTGGATTTTGAAACATAGCGCTAGATGCTTCTAGGTCTGCAAAGGCAACCAAGTACTGCCTCTTTTCACGTCTCGTGCGTTTTGCCAAACATGAACGGAAGTGAAATGACCGCCTCACAGGTCGTTCAGATCGCCCCCGTTAAAAAGGTGACATCACCCCACGTACTAGGACTTGGGGCCTTTGATTGGAGACTGAAGATGAAAAAAGCTCTGTTACTTGCCCTAACTGGTCTTGCCACTCTGGCCAGCGCCCCTGCCGCTGAAGCTCAGCGCTTTGACCGGGGTCGTCCTTCCATCACCTTATACACCGGAACTGACTTCCGCGGACAAGCCGTAACCATTACCAGCGACGTGCCAGATCTGCGCCAGCTCAATTTCGACGAAGCCGCTGGCAGTTTGGTAGCACGCGGGGACTGGCAGGTCTGTTTGGATCACAATTATGGCAGTCGCTGCCGGACCTATCGTGACTCCATTCCCAATTTGGAATCGTTTATGGGCCGAATCTCATCCGTTCGTTATGTTGGTCGTGGGAGCTCCCTAGATCCCCGCCCTGGCGGTGGTTTTGGTCCTCCTGGTGGCGGCTATGGCAGCAGTCCTCCACGTTATTCGGGGCAAACAACTATGGGGCGTGCCACGGTGTTTTTCCCCGGTCCTGTCACCCAAGGTCAATTTGGTGGTCGCCTGGACGCCAACCAATTCTGCCGGGATCAAGGTCTGCGCGATGCGGTCTATTCAGGTCAGGATCGCAACGGCAATCTGGAAGATGTTCTCTGCCGTCGCTAACGGCACGCCAAGAACGGAAAAGGCCGCGGTGTTGCCACCGCGGCCTTTTTTTGGCTTGTCTAAGCAGAGATTAGAAATCGAGCGCGACGCGACCGTACACATAACGGCCCGAGAAGCCGAATGGCGAATAACGCGAGAAGGCCGATGCGCCAGAGTTATTCAAGGTGGTGAAGGTCGACGGCGTCAAGACCGTGGTACCTGGCGTCATGCGTGGATAGACATCGGTTACGTTTTCAACGCCCAAGGTCAGGCTGATCTTATCAGTCAGCTTGTAGCGGCCTTCAATATCGAACAGGACCTCTGGGGTCAGCCTGATATCGCGCGCGGCGTCGGTGCCGGGCTCAGTCACTTCACCATAATAGGTGGCCTTGAAAGTCGTACCAAACTTGCCAAGGCTCCAATTGGTATTGAAGGAGGCCTTTTCCTTTGGCTGGCCTTCGGTCAGCGTCAATGTGTTGATGCGGTTGAACAATTGGGTTGGGGTCAAGCCAATCGCGGTCAAAGCTGGGATGACCGGGGTCTTGTCCAACTTGGTTTCGTTGACGCTCAAGCTACCGGTGAAGTCAAAACGACCAAAGTCTGTGCGCAAGCGATAGCTAGCAACCAGATCCGCACCCTTTGTGGTGCTGTCGACACCGTTCAGGAAGAAGCGAACAGCGTTGATGCCGACGATGCCATTGGCAGCAAGCAAGGCCGCCACAGCAGGCTGGTTCAAGTTTTCCGACAGCACGATACGGTCAGTCAGCTCGATTTGGTAGGCGTCCAAGGTAACGTTGAAATCACCTAGGCGGAGAACACCGCCCAGCGAGTAGTTCACCGATTCTTCTGGCTTCAAAGCGGTGCCGCCCAAAGCGCGACCAATCCGGTCGGTCGAAGGCACCGTCAAGATTTCCAGAGGCACACCCGCAACCACATTGGTGGAAGAGGCGGTGAAGAATTGCTGTTGCAGGCTAGGTGCACGGAAGCCGTTAGAGACCGAACCGCGCAAAGCGAACGTTTCGTTGAAGTCATAACGACCCGAGACCTTGCCGCTGACATTGTTGCCAAAGTCAGTATAATCTTCCACGCGAACTGCGCCCGAGACCAACAATGCGTCGGTTACATTGACTTCAAGGTCGATATAGCCGCCGATAGCATCGCGCGAACGACCAACTTCGTTGGATGGTTTAAAGCCACCAAAGCCTTGCGAGCCTGCCACAAAAGCGCCCTGTTGGAAGTATGAACCAGCCTCACCCGCGAAAATCTCATAGTGATCGCGACGGGCTTCAAGGCCGACTGCAACGTTCAAGTCTGACGCCAAGCCAACATTATAGCCTTTAACAGCCGACACATTGACGACGGTTTGAGTATTGTTGAAACCACCTGCGTTGAACGAGGTTGGGCTTGCGACGCCCAAAGACCGGTTCAGCGTATTGCGGATTACAAATTCCATTTCATTGAAACCGCGGTTCAAGCTCAGATCAACGTCCCAGCCATTCCACTTGGTTTCCATGCCCAGAGCAAACGAGCTATCGGTGATGAGCGAGTTGATCTTTGGTAAGAAGCCGTTTGGATAGATTTCTACGACGTTGCGGCTGTCAGCTGGCCAGCGGAAGAAGGCTGCAGATGTGGAGTCGCGGCCTTGAACACTCGCCCAACCATATAGGCGTGTGGTGTCTGTCAATTCGATGCTGGCATTGGCAAACAAAGTGCCTTGGATCAGTTCACCGTCACCATACTGCTGGTTCCAGCGGTTGATGGTGGCTTCACGTGGATCGAGGGCACCACTTGGCAGCAAATTATAGAGACGGCGGGTGTCATAACCTTGGCGGTTGATCGACTCGCGGTTTTGAATTTCTGCTGCAATGGTCAAAGAGCCATTGTCAAACAAAGGCAAACCGACCCAAGCGTTGACCGTGGTAGTAGCGCCGTCGCTTGCATCGCGTGACTTGATTGCTTGCCAGCTTGGATTGGCAACAATGGTAGCTCCAGCGAAGTTCGTGGTGCCGTTTGGCAAAGCAGGTGCCGGATCGGTTGTGACCGTGGTTTGGCGCTGGCCATATGACACAGTGACATTGCCGCCTTCACGGCGCTGCTTCAGGCGCAAGTTGATCACGCCGGCAATGGCGTCAGA
>JBEIEG010000173.1:0-5636 GCA_040383035.1 Hyphomonadaceae bacterium
CTACGCCTTGGTGCTATCGGCCATTGGGTTCCAACCACTCGCCGTTACCACCAATCTGTCGATCCAATTCATGCGCAAACCGAAGCCCAAGGATTTGATTGCTGACGTGCGCATGATGAAACTGGGCAAGACCATGGCCGTAATGGAAGCCGGCATTCGCTCCGATGGCGAGACGGAACTGGTCGCCCACGCCGTGATCACTTATGCCATTCCGCCTAAAGCGATGACCTCATGAAGCAAAACCAACTTCTGGGCCTGATTTGCCTTTCTGGCTTTGTGGCTGTGGCCATCGGGGCATTTGGTGCGCATGGTCTGACGAGCCCACAGGCCAAGGCCTGGGTCGAGACAGGCAGTAGCCAGCATATGGCCCATACCTTGGCGCTTTTTGCCTGTGTTTGGCTGCAGACCCAAGGCTACACCAAAGCGCGTTTTGTGGTCCCACTCTTCAGTGTCGGGATACTCTTGTTTGCAGGTTCTCTTTACGCACTTGCGCTGGGGGCTCCGCGTCTCGTAGCGATGGCCGCGCCCTTGGGGGGCCTTAGCTTGCTCAGCGGCTGGCTCCTGCTTGCTTGGGCCTGTTTTAGTCGAAAGGAGCACACCGATGAACCAGATTGATTGGTCCCAATTTGGCTTGGCAGCGCCGGAAATGCTGCCGATCAATGGCATTGAGATGGCTGTGTGGGACACACAGACGCCATCAGACATGCCGCCAGTGGTGCTATGTCATGGCTATCCAGAGCTCGCGTTCTCGTGGCGGCATCAATTGGTTGGGCTGCCCCAAGCAGGGATTCGCGCCATCGCCCCGGATTTGCGCGGCTATGGCCTGACCTCAGCCCCAGACGCGATTGAGGCCTATGATCTTGATACGCTTACCGGTGATCTTGCAGCCCTTCTGGATGCCAAAGGGATTGAGAAGGCCGTCTTCTGTGGGCATGATTGGGGTGGGCTGATCGTCTGGGCCATGGCGACGCGCAGGCCAGACCGCGTCGCAGGCGTGATCGGGGTCAATACACCTTATACCAAGCGCCCGCCGATCGATCCCATTGCGCTTTATGAGCAGCGGTTCGGGCCTGATCATTACATCATCTTCTTTCAAAAGCCCGGTGCGATGGAAGCGATTTTGGAAGAGGATATCGACAAGACCTTCCGCTTCTACATGCGCCGCTCCGCCGTTACGCCGTTGGAGTTTGATGCCCGTCCAGAAGGCAAGCGCAATCATGCGTTTCAACTGGCCTTGCAGAGTTTTGATAAAAGCAAGGCCACCCATCCCTTGTTGAACGCGGCAGAGCATCAGGTCTATGTCGACACCTTTACGCGCACTGGCTTTCGCGGTGGCATCAATTGGTATCGCAACTTCACCCGCAATTGGCTCGATAGTGCCGATATTGCTGATCTGGTTGTCCAGCCCAGTCTGATGATCATGGCTGAAAATGATGTGGTTTTACCGCCCTCGGCCGCCGATGGGATGGAAAAATATGTGCCAGACCTCGATCGGGTGCTGATCCATGGCTGTGGTCATTGGACCCAGCAAGAAAAGCCAGACGAGACCAATTCAGCTATTGCCGACTGGATGCACAAGAGATTTGGCAACCTGCGCACAGCTTGAACGCCACACTGTTACCCACCTTGAACGCCTGTGCGGCCCGCTCTAAGTCGAGTTCGTACCCGAAGGAAATTTATGCCCGATTCTGCCTCCATCCGCCGCGCGCTCTATCCCCAGATTGAGCCTTTCCAGACGGGGCACCTGCCTGTCAGTGATTTGCACACCCTCTATTTTGAAGAGGCTGGCACGCCTGAGGGCATCCCTGTGGTTTGTTTGCATGGTGGTCCTGGCGGTGGGATGAGCCCAGATATGCGGCGCTTCTTCCATCCTAGGAAATGGCGGATCATCGGGTTTGACCAACGCGGCTGTGGCAATTCCACCCCGCACGCTGAGACCCGCGAAAACACGACGTGGGACTTGGTTGAGGATATTGAAAAGCTGCGCGAGCATTTGGGGATTGAGGCGTGGGCGGTCTTTGGTGGGTCTTGGGGCTCAACCTTGGCACTGGCCTATGCAATCAAGCACCCTGACCGCGTGTTGAGCCTAACGCTGCGCGGCATCTTTTTGATTAGCCAAGCCGAGATCGGTTGGTTCTATCAAACTGGGGCCAGCAATATCTTCCCAGACGCTTTCGACCATTATGTCAGCGTGATCCCAGAAGATGAGCGCGGCGATATTGTCGGCGCATTCCACAAGCGCCTGTTTAGCGAGGATCGCGACACCCGCATTCTTGCGGCGCGAGCTTGGGCGCGGTGGGAAGGGGATTGCCTGTCAATGAAGGGTCCAGATGCCCGCCCGGGCCGCTTTGAAGAGGACCGATTTGCTGAGGCCTTTGCCCGTATCGAGAACCATTATTTCGTCAATAAGGGCTTCTTTGAAACCGACAGCTGGCTTCTCGATCATGCGTCTGTGCTGGAAAGCGTTCCCATCCAGATTGCGCATGGTCGCTATGATGTGCTGACACCTTTATCCTCGGCTTGGGCGTTGAAAAAGGTTCTACCGCACGCTCAATTGGAAATCATCGGCGATGCTGGTCATGCAAGCCTAGAGCCGGGGATCGTGGATGCGTTGGTGCGCTTTACCGATGATTTGGCCATTGGGTTTGAACAAAGGCGCAATCAGTCCTAAGTGTAGGCCATGGCTGATTTTGTTTCTTTCCCAAAGCGCGGTCTTGTCTGCGTGTCGGGCCCCGATGCGGCGACTTTGCTGGATGGTCTTTTGACCCACAATGTTGCAAGCGCTGGCCCTGATGCGTGCGTCTATACGGCCATGTTAACGCCGCAAGGCAAGTTCTTGTTTGAGCTATTCATTCTTGCCCCAGAGGCCGGGGCCTATTGGATCGATGTGTCAGATCCGGCGAGCTTTGCCAAACGCTTGAGCCTCTATCGCTTGCGGTCGAAAGTGACGATTGAGGACAAGAGTGAGGCTTATATGGTTGGCGCTGTCTGGTCCGCAGAGGCTTTGCCGCCAAATGCCATTCTTTACCCTGACTCCCGCCACAGCGAGCTGCCGCAGCGGTTCATCGCGCCCCGCGTTGAATTGCAAAATGAAGCGGCGGCATTTGCGGCCTATGAACAAGCACGGCTGGGCCTAGGCGTGCCAGACCTTGCCGCTGATCTTCTGGTCGAAAAGGACTTTATCCTTGAAGGCTTGATGGATGAAATGGGCGGGGTGGATTTCCATAAAGGCTGCTATGTCGGCCAGGAAATGACCAGCCGGATGAAGCGGCGTACCACGGTCAAAACAAAGCTATGCCGCGTCCTCTATGAGGGCGCAGCGCCAGCGTTTGAAACGCCAATTCTGGCAGACGGTTGGGAAGTCGGCCGCATGCGCACGGGTGCTTCCGGGCAGGGGCTAGCCCTCATTCGTTTTGACCGGGCGCAAAAGGCCATAAGCGAAGGTCAAGAATTGCGGGCAGGGGATCAAGCTATCAGGCTAGATCCGCCCAACTGGATGGAAGTGCCCGCTTAGACTGCTAAGCTTGCCGCCAAACTTAGCGTGATGATCGACACACAGGTGGTCAGAAAGACTGCGCGTGCAGCCGTATCGCCCCAGACTTCTGCCTGTTGGGCTTGGATGAATACATTTACCGCACTGGGGCAGGCCGCAAGAATGGTGGCGGCCATGGCAAGATCACGCGGAGCATTTATGGCTGCCATGCCCGCGGCCATCATCAAGGGCAGGGCAATGCACTTGACCAATACCACAAGGCCGATATCGCGCCCCGACTGGCTTTGGACTGAGCTCAAGCTGGTCGCCATCACAATGCCAAGCGCGACGAGGCCTGCAGGGCTGGCTGCGGCCCCTAGCATGTCGAGTGGGCGCATCAAGGCGGCTGGGATGTGAAGGCCCGTCAAGGCGATCAGAAAGCCGATGAAAGCCCCCATACTGACTGGATTAGTCAAGCCGCCTAACATCGCACGGCGCGCGGCCGCGGCGTCTGGCGCGGGCTTGGCGAGGTAAAGCCCTGCCACGCCGAGGCCGACAATCAGGATATTCTCTAACGCAACAAAGGCGGCAGCCATGGCCAAGACGTCAGGTCCGAACAAGCTCGCCAAAATGGCAGTGCCAAGAAAAGCCGTGTTGCCACTGGAGGAGGCAAAGCCCACACCGGCTTGGCTGGTTTTCGATAATCCTAGCCCCATGCCTGCCAGCCGGGCCAGCACATGACCCGCAACCAAAACCGCCACCCACATCAGAATGGTTGAGCCCTGTGCCGCATTTGGCACAGGTGCTTTCGCCATGGAGGTGAGTAATAGGGCCGGGAAGGCAAGCCAGAAGACAAAGCGCGAAAGGCCCGACGCCGTGTTGCCGTCAAATAGGCCAGCCTTTGCCCCTGCCCAGCCAAGGGCGATCAGGCCAAAGATTGGCAAGGTGATCCACAAAACGTCCACGCGCGGTCCTTTGATCTGGTGGCCCGCTGCGGGCGCGGCTTTAGCGGCCTGTGAATTGCGCCACTTGCTTGGACAAGAAAGCCATCACGCCGATCCGGAAATCCTTGGTCCGGCCCGCGTCACGTTGCAAGTCGCGCTCTAGCGCCAATTGCGACTTCCAGTCATTGTCCAAGCTTGCCCAAGCGGCTTGGCGGATCATCGACAGCGTCTTGGTTGGGCCGCTGGCCAATGTGTGGGCGAGGGCCTTTGCTTCATCCAACAGCGTGTCTTGCGATGTAACGCGGTTGATCAGGCCCCATTCGAGCGCTTGCGGCGCAAAAATCTTTTCACCCAACAACATCATTTCCATCGCACGAGCACGTCCAACAGCGCGCGCCAACATATAGGTCGACCCGCCATCTGGTACCAAGCCAATCCGGCGGAAGGCTTGTAAGAAATACGCATTCGGCGAGGCCAAAATAATGTCGCCCAGAAGCGCGAACGAGCAGCCAATGCCTGCCGCAGCGCCATTTACCGCCGTTACCAACGGAACCGGCAGGTCGCGGATTGTCGTCACTAAGGGGTTATACGTGCTTTCAAGCGCCGCTCCGGCATCCATTTGCGCAGGGTCTTGCGTGCCGCTCATGTTGGAGGCGGTCGACCCCAAATTGGCTCCAGAGCAAAAGCCTTTACCCGTGCCCGTCAAAACAATCGCGCGGGCTTCACCAGCCGCGCGTTCAAAGGCGCGCGTCATTTCTTGCGCCATATCCACGCCGCATGCATTCATGGTGGCAGGGTCGTGCAAGGTAATGATGGCTACGTCGCCGTCGAGTTCATAGAGGACTTTTGTATTGTCAGACATGGTCATCTCCCAAAGTTTAAGCTGTTCTGTGGCAGCCTTTCAGTCAAACCCTAGTCTGGATTTGCGGGAGAGGGAAGGTACTCGCCTTAGGGCAACCGATGTAAAATTGCGCACCTAGGAAACCTGCGCATCCGACATAGACCTAGTTGCTGGCCAGCTTGCGCATTTGACGCGCTTCGCAGCGGCGAAGCTGGCCGTCATAAATTGCTGCTTGGCTGCTGACCCGGCTCGCCACTTCGCCTAGCCAAGGCTTGTTCGAATAGGTGCGACGCTGAAAGCCAGTGGGGCCTTCGTGATAGGCCAAATAAAGATTACGAGTGTCAGTCTTTGAAAGGCCCGTCCGGCGGGAAATATGGTC
>JBEIEG010000174.1:0-5613 GCA_040383035.1 Hyphomonadaceae bacterium
AACGCGAAACGATAAGGCCCGTAGCCCGGTAAATTAGGACTTCTCTTTTTAGGGAAAACAGGTCAGAGGTGTGCGGATGGTCCATTCGATCCACTCCGAACCTCTGCCTGATGCCACCGTCAGCCCAGCTAAAGACGCGCTGAGCTTGCTGCACGCAACGGCCTGCACGATTGATGAAAGAGGTGGATTGTCTTGGGTTGACCCAACTAAGGCCGCTGTTTTCTTGCAAGTAGATCGACCTCCTGCCCATTTCGATGAGCTGGATTTGGCTGTCGAAGGTGCTGCGTTCCAAGCCTTGCACCGCGGCCATCCAGTGACAATCCGGCGGCCAAGAAATCTGGAAGTGATCGCCAATGCTGCCCAACAGATCATTGTCTTCCGCGAGATTATGGCGCTTGCGCCAGAATATGTGCCGCCGTTCCCCCGAGCTGCCAATGATCCCGAAACCATGATGTTAAAGTCTGCTTTGGCAGACAACCGCATGTGCCTGTTTCGTCAGCCAATCATCTCGACAGCCGATAATCAAATTGTGCGGTGGGAATGCTTATCCCGCCTGATCCAAGTCGATGGACGCATTGTCGCGCCAATCGACTTCATCCCCGCAGCAGAACGTGCCGGCCTTGTCGGCGAGTTAGATATCGAGACGCTAAACCTCGCGCTGAGTGCTTTGACACGTGAAGACACGATCAAGCTCGCGATTAATGTCTCAGCTGGGACAATAGCGGATTCGTCAGCCTGCCGGGATTATCTTGATATTCTCAATCACAATCATGCAATCTCCGACCGTCTAACGGTCGAAATTACCGAATCTATCGCGATCCATGATTTGGACGCTGCGGCGAGATTTGGACAATCTGTCCGTGCTGCGGGTTCTCGCTTGGCCTTGGATGACTTTGGTGAAGGACACACCTCTTTCCGCTCCATCCGCGCCCTACCCCTTGATGAGATCAAGATCGACGGTGCCTACGTGCAAAACATTGAATCGCGTGAGGATAGTCGCGCTTTTGTGGTTGCAATTGACCAACTTGCCCGGGGCCTTGGTATGGAAACAGTGGCTGAACGGGTGGAAACAGCGGAGGAAGCTGAAGCCCTGCGTGAGATTGGCGTGATCGGCCAACAGGGTTATTTTTACGGCAGACCCCGCTCTTCTGGAAAATGATATCCCCAATCGGGGGATGAATGCTCTCAAATTAGAGAAATATTGCACAGATAGGGCTAAATTTAGCCTTTGCCTTCTGGCATGCGTGCGCTATGTCATGCTGCATATGCGAAATAAGAGAGTCTCACCATGAACGCTTCCACGCCAACATTCCACTTGGACCTTTCCCCTCAGACCGTTCCTGCTTTGCTGGGAGAGAGTGCGGCAGCACTTGCACCGATTAAGGTTGCGGCTTTGGCCTTTGTTCGCAAGCGTGTGGCCCCGGCTGGCAAAATCGACCGTAAGCTCATCGATCAAGAGCAACACATTGTGCACGGTTTGGCGTGGATCGCGACCTATGTTGAGACCTTGCGCGAAGTGGCCAATTGGGCAGTCAAGCTGCAAGATGAAGGCCTATTTTGCGAAACTGAAACGGCCCTTTCTTGCTTATTGTTCGCCAATTATTTGGGTGATCTTAAAGGCGGGATTGCCATGAATCAGGGCGAAATCATTCGCCCAGCGGAACTCGGGCTTGAAGCCATCGTGGAAGAGGCTTTGTCAGGGCCCGCAAGTGCTGCGCTTTTGGCGGCAGCAACCCAAGAACTTAAAACTCGGACTGCGGATTTAGTGGCCCAAGCCCAGGGCAAGGGGACGATTGAAGTTACAGGCCTCGACGAAACCTATGAAATGGTGCGCGACACTTTCCGCCGCTTTGGCCAAGAAAAAGTCGCTCCTTTTGCCCATGGCTGGCACCTGCGCGATGAATTGATCCCGATGTCCGTTCTGACCGAGATGGCCGATCTGGGTGTCTTTGGTCTGACAATCCCAGAAGAATTTGGCGGCTCTGGCATGGGCAAGACCGCCATGTGCGTCGTCTCCGAGGAATTATCGCGCGCCTATATCGGTGTTGGCTCACTGGGGACCCGCTCTGAAATTGCCGCTGAATTGATCCTTACCGGCGGGACGGACGAGCAGAAGAATTATTGGCTGCCTCGTATTGCCTCTGCAGAGACCCTGCCGACTGCCGTCTTTACCGAGCCCAATACCGGTTCAGACCTTGGTGCACTTCGCACCCGCGGCGAGAACAAAGGCAGCCATTGGGAAATCACCGGCAATAAGACGTGGATCACCCATGCCGCGCGCGCCGACATGATGACCTTACTTGCCCGCACCAAGCCAGAGACCAATAATTTCTCAGGCCTCTCGATGTTCTTGGCGCCGAAACCACGTGGCACTGACGAAACCCCATTCCCCGCTGACGGCATGACCGGTGGCGAGATTGAGGTTTTGGGCTATCGCGGCATGAAGGAGTATGAGCTTGGCTTTGACGCCTTCAAAGTCCCGACAGAGAACCTTCTGGGGGGCGTTGAAGGGATGGGCTTCAAGCATTTGATGGCCACGTTTGAAAGCGCTCGCATCCAAACAGCGGCACGCGCCATAGGCGTCGCACAAAACGCCTTAGATCTGGGCTTGGCCTATGCGCTTGATCGCCAGCAATTCGGCGACGCCATCTTTGTGTTCCCACGCGTACACAACAAGCTTGTGCAAATGGCGGCAGAAATTCTCGGCGCACGCCAATTGACCTATTTTGCGGCCCGTCAAAAGGACGAAGACAAGCGCTGCGACTTAGAAGCAGGCATGGCCAAGCTTCTGGCCGCCCGCGTAGCGTGGGCAGCAGCCGACAATGCTTTGCAGATCCATGGCGGGAATGGCTTTGCGCTGGAATATCCCGTCAGCCGCGTCTTGGCAGATGCGCGTATCCTGAACATCTTTGAAGGTGCTGGCGAAATTCAAGCTCAAGTCATCGCGCGTCGCCTGCTGGAAGACTAAATTCTGCCAGCCCTTTTAAAGAAAAAAGCCGCTCCCTCGACAGAGGCAGCGGCTTTTTTGTTGGTTTCTCGTGAGAAACATGCATTAAATCTCAGTGTCTCATGTGGCAGGCAGGGAGTGCTCCTATCTCGTGCGACAAACAAAAGTGCGTAAGAAAACAAAAAAGGCACCTAAGCAGGTGCCCTTTCCAAGTGAGAAGTCGAGCATCCGTTGCGCCGAAGCGACTGCCGATGTGAATCCCGACTTTGCATCTTTAGATTTAGGATTGCGAACGCACTATGTCAAGAGAAATGACCGCCAGAGAGACTGAGCATCTTGCGAATTTCATTTCAGCCGAGCGGCTTGATAAACTCCTGAAACTGACGGGAGATTTGGGAGCTTCCATCCAAATCCATCAGGATACTTTGGCTTTAAATAGCCAACTCATTAAGATTGTTGCGACGATCGAGATCGCTTTGCGTAACACGATATACGCCAACATCATGCATCATTTCGAAGCAGCCAATTGGTTACAACAGCCCCCTGTTAAGTTAAACCTAGAAGACGGCGATAGGAAAAAGATCGTCATGGCATTAGATAGTGCCAAACGATCAGAATACGCCAAGAAGAGCCAAGCTGAGAAAGCTGCACTGAAGGCCGAAGTCTTTCCAAAAGGCAAGCCTAGAGATATCAAGCCATTTAAATATGTGCAGAAAAAGCGCGAAAATATTCCCGTCTCAGATGGTAAGATAATTGCCGTGCTTACTTTCGCATTCTGGAAACGCCTCTACTCAGCTGAATATGAGCACCAGCTCTGGCGCACGACACTGAAGCGGACATTTCCGAACAAGACTCTAAAACGTGCACACGTATCCGCGCAGCTCGAGATTGTTTACCAGATGCGTAACAGACTTGCCCACCATGAACCGGTGGTTGGCGACCGCTTTCACAAGCTGATTTCTGCAATTGGCTTCGTGTTGCAAGAGCTCAACACCAAGGCTTCATGTCCGCCGCATCCTTTAGAGAAACTGCTTGCTGCAGATGTGCAACAAGCAATCAGCCTTCAATCCAAGCTGGAGTCATCAATTGCGCCGTATAGGGACAAGGCAATTTAATATGCTTCGTTGGCGGCGCACTGGTCACTGCATTTCGGGGCCGTCTAAGTCATTCTCTCTTAAAAGCTAACGCTTAGACTAAGCCACCTAACTGGTTGATCTAAAAGTTCGCCAGCCGGGCCAGACGACGCACTTCAGAAGCTGCACGGTCTTCCTTGCTGCCGCCTTGGCGACGGCTGAGGGCGGGCTGGAATGCGATCGCGGCATGTTCGGTGCAATAGACCGCGCCTGAGCTACACTGGGCACCGCAGAACCCAAAATCGGGATCGCCTGGGTCCCCGATTGGCCATTTGCACATATTGGTGCCCAATTGCAGCACGCCAAT
Organism: Hyphomonadaceae bacterium; assembly: GCA_040383035.1. GTDB lineage: Bacteria > Pseudomonadota > Alphaproteobacteria > Caulobacterales > Aquidulcibacteraceae > Aquidulcibacter. Next base: position 4,388 of record JBEIEG010000174.1, read on the forward strand.
CAAATCGCCCCGCTTTTGCGGAGGGGTAACCGGCTTTGGTGCTGGCTTGACGATGGGGTGGGGCGCCGCAGGGGCCAGAGCTTTAACTGCCGACTCCACTTTGGCAGCCACATGAGGGGGCACAACCAAAACCGGGCGCGGACGCGCGGTTGGCACCGGAATCCGCTTGATTGGACGCGATGGCGCTGCCCGACCTGCCAAGCCTAACCGATGAACCTTGCCAATCACGGCGTTGCGGGTGACACCACCCAATTGTTTGGCGATTTGACTGGCTGACAGCCCATCTGTCCACAACTTCTTGAGTAGGGTGACGCGATCATCCGTCCAGCCGTTGGTCATGAATATCCCCATATATTGTGCCCAGCCCTGAAGGCCAGCTAATTGAGTGCCCACCCATAGTAGCTTCACGACTTATTAACACAAGGGCTAGTGATAGGGTTTTCCACAAATATGGGCTCCCCTCTACATGTTGATAACACCAGATATTGTGGATGGACTTTTGGTAGCTCGGTTACGATTTTTCGCGAGCTCATGCGCTATAGTGACCGCATTCGTCCGAATCGGGGCAGAGAGAAGCCATGCTTATGGATGCCTCAACCCTCGTTGCACTAATTTCCTCACGGATCTGTCATGATCTTGTGTCCCCAATCTCTGCCTTGACTACGGCGCTGGACATTCTCGACGATGACCACGGTGCAGATATGCGCGAACAGGCAATGGATTTGATCCGGACATCTGCCAATCAAGCTGCTGTGAAGCTTGAATTCATGCGCGCCACCTTTGGAGCAGGCACAACCGGTGCTGGCACGGCGGACTTGGGTGAATTGCGCGAGTTGTCTAGGCGCTTTGTCGAAAGCCAGAAACCCGAACTCATCTGGACCCTTCCCATACAAACCGCCCCGCGAGCGGCGGCTAGGATTTTGATGAATTTGATCTTAGTTGGCCTAGATTGCCTGCCTCGCGGCGGCCAATTAGAAGTGACCGGCGGTCTGCAAGACGACAAATTGACCCTAAACGTCATTGCAACGGGTACCAGAGCTACGTTGAAGCCGGCGGTGCGGGCAGGCTTAGCGGGAGAGTTGCCGGAAGGTGGCTTTGATGGCCGCTCTGTCCAGCCTTATTTGGCCTTTATTACAGCTGCCGGGGCTCGTGCCGAACTTGCCGCCCGCGAAAGTGAAGAACGTGTTGAACTTATTGTTCGCATAGCGGCATAAATACTGCACTTA
>JBEIEG010000175.1:0-5584 GCA_040383035.1 Hyphomonadaceae bacterium
GTTTCAACACCAGCTGGAATGGTAACATCGATCGAGCGATCGCCCACATTCACCCGTTGTTTGGCACCAGAAATGGCATCTTCAAAGTCAATCTTAACGGCGGTCTGAATGTCTTGACCTTTGGTGCCCGCTTGAAAGCCAGGGCGTGCACCACCTCTGGCCCCAAAGGCAGCGCCGAAAAGATCGCCAAACATGTCTTCAAATTCGGGTTGGCCGGGTCCAGTCTGCCGCCGACCTGCACCTGCCCCTCCGAAGGGGCCACCGGGACCAAAAGGGTCGCCACCGCCAAAAGGCCCGCGTCCGCCGGCATTACCGCCAAAGCCTGCAAACTTTGGATTGCCGTCCGCGTCAATCTCGCCTCGGTCATACTTCGCTTTGCGGTCTGGGTCGTCGAGAAATGTGAAGGCCGCAGAAACGCGCTTAAAGCGCTCTTCAGCTGCCTTATTGTTTGGGTTCGCATCGGGATGCAATTCTTTGGCGAGTTTGCGATAGACTTTTCGAACCTCGGCAAATGGGGCTCCGCGCGCAACGCCAAGCACTGCATAAGGTTCTTCTGCCACGCCTTGATCTCCCAAATTCCAGTCTAATCAGCGGGCTTAGCCAAACCTGAATTTGAGGCCGCGCACCACATATCCCAAAGACTTAGGCGCTCTCCACTTGCGGCGAAAGGGGGGCTAGCCAGTGTGTTGCACGCTTATCCGTTCTTCAAGGCGAAAACCCAACCGACCTGCGAGCCCCAGTTGGCAGACGGACACTGTTATCTGGGTCTGCAAGGCACCAAAGTCCGCAAGTTCCTCAACCGCGGAATAAAGATACGACGGCCCCTGAACTTCGGTCGTGCGAAGTGGGGTGCCTGCCGAATTCAGTATGGATACAAGATAAGCTTCAGCAACGATCGGCTGGGGCACATCCGGCAAGGCCCAGCTATCGCCATCACCGCTAGCCCGCCTCACCCACGACAATTGGATGCCACTTTGAGGGCCGGTTTGTTTTGCGGGTCGCACTGCCTGTCACGTCGCATGTCTTTCTCCAAAAGCGCCAACTGGCGCGGGCCGTTGGTGGCGAAGACAAGAATGACTGATTGAATGAGCCGGTCTGAGAGAAAGCCGAGCATGATGGTCAGCCACTCCGCTAACAGCTTTAAAACCGGGGACTTTGATTGCCCCAATTGCCGCTTTCTGCATGGATAAAGCTTGACCAGTCGGGCGGATCAGCGGCGTTCTGCCGGCTCATTTTAAGGACGGGTTTCAGGCTGATGCAGGGCGTCTTTCGCGCGGACCTATTGGAGCGCAAAGCGAAGATAAAAGCCTATAACATGCGCTTACTGACCATTCTGGCCGTCAGCGTATTCGTTTTAGTTTGCCTGACATCTTACGCCACGTGGCGGCACTTTCTATCGGATTTGCCAAAGATTGCTTCAAACGAAGAAATCTGGACCGCAAATCGTAAGCCCAGCCTTGAAATGGTCGACGCCACGGGCGAAACCGTCACAATCCGCGGACCGCGCTATGGACGCAGAGTCAGCGTGGATGCCTTGCCCGCGCATGTGCTGCAGGCGTTTCTCGCAGTCGAGGACGCCCGCTTCTTTGAACATGGCGGCGTCGACTTGTGGTCGATTGGCCGTGCGGTGTTAGAAAACTTGACCGCCGGCCAAACCGTCCAGGGCGCTTCGACCATCACGCAGCAATTGGTCAAAAACGTGTATCTAAGTCCTGAGCAGACCTTTAAGCGCAAGCTGCAGGAAATGGTTTTGGCGTGGCAGATTGATAGCCGCCTGACAAAAAAGCAAATCCTCGAAATCTACTTAAACCGAATTTATTTTGGCCAGAATGCTTACGGGATTGATGCGGCGGCTTGGCGCTTCTTCTCCAAGCATCCTAGCAAGCTGACGCTGTCGGAGGCTGCCATGCTGGCAGGTCTGCCCAAGGCGCCCGGTCGTTTGGCTGTGGACTTGACCGCAGCACCGGCAATTGAGCGACGCGCGGTCGTGCTGCAACGTATGGTGTCCGCGGGCTTTATCACCCAAGCCCAAGCGGACGCCACCATGCGCACGCCAGTCGCCTTGCGCGTCACACCTGACATTCCCGAAGGCCAAATGGGCTATGTCATTGATATGGCACAAAAAGAGGTTGAAAGCGTCGGCAAAGAAGTTGCCCCAGACCGCATACTGCGCTTGACCGTCGACGCCAAAATGCAGGCCGCGGCCGTGCAAGCTGTACAAACGCTGGTTGGTGACGGCACGGGCACCGGCGTGACCCAAGCCGCCTTGATTGCGATGGATCGGCAAGGGCGCATCCTCGCCATTGTCGGTGGCCGCAATTATGATGAGAGCAAGTATAATCGCGCCACGATGGCTAAGCGCCAACCCGGTTCCAGCTTTAAGCCATTTGTCTATGCGGCGGCACTCGAAAAGGGCATGACGCCCGATACCATTCGAGTGGATAAGCCGATCAGTCTTGGCGGTTGGCGGCCCCGGAACTTCAATGGCGGCTATTCCGGCGCCATGAGCCTGTCGACAGCACTTACCCGCTCAACCAACACAATTGCCGTCCAATTAGCCTCCGAAGTCGGTATTGATCGTCTGATCCTTTTAGCCCAACGTTTAGGTATCGACAGTGAGCTGCCGCGCAATCTGTCGATCTCCTTGGGGGCGGGCGAAGTGACCTTGCTGGACATGACGCGGGCCTATGCCACCCTGGCCAATGATGGGGTGCGGGTTGATCCCTATCTGATTGAGCGTATCGACACGACGCGCGGTACGGTCGCGTTCCAGCGCGAGAATAAAGCTCCTGTCCAAGTCTATGAACCTCTGCGTGCCCGTCAAATGACTGCCATGCTGGCAGATGTAATCGCATTTGGCACAGGGAAGCGCGCACGCCTTCCGGGTGGTCGCGAAGCCGCTGGCAAAACGGGCACCTCGCAGAATTTTCGCGATGCATGGTTTGTCGGCTATACGGCCGACATCATTTGTGGCGTCTGGGTTGGCAATGACAGCTCTAGCCCGATGAATGGCGTAACTGGCGGCACCTTGCCCGCGCTAATCTGGGAAGATTTCATGGCCGCAGCTCATGAAGGAAAGCCACTTTCGCCGCTACCCACTTTGGATGATTTGAAGCGACCAAGCCCCACCACCTTGGCGGCCTTCTATGAGAGTTTGGCCGATATATTCGCTGCCGCGGGCGGGCAGGATATGGCTGCCCTACCCGCTTTACGCAAATTGCCAAGCACAAATGCGCCTAACCCTGCCCCGGCACCCGCACCAGCCACCAACATCGGCCGCTAAGCTTAGGCAGCCCGGCGTGCCGCAAGGATCATATCGGAGGCTTTCTCGGCAATCATGATTGTCGGCGCATTGGTGTTGCCCGAAATCAGCCGGGGCATGATTGAGGCATCAACAACGCGAAGCCCCTCAACCCCGATCACGCGAAGTTGGGCGTCCACAACGGCCATCGGATCAGAGCCCATCTTGGCGGTGCCAACCGGGTGATAAATGGTCGAGCCGGTTTCGCGGGCATAGGCTAAGAATTGCTCATCACTGACCACACCATTGCCCGGCTCCATCTCCGCTTCGATGAGGCCAGCCAAGGAAGGGGCCTCGGCGATACGACGGCCAATCTTCAACCCCTCAACAATAGTTTGCTGGTCTAAGCTGTCGGCCAAATAATTGGGCCAAATGCCAGCATGCTGACTGGGGTCAGCCGACTTGATCTGAATGCGGCCCGTGCTCTCAGGGCGCAATTGACAGGGTGCAATGGTAAGGCCAGGTTGATCTTCCAGCACCATTTTTTGTTCTTCAAACAATTTCTTCTGATCCATCGTCGCAGGCAGAATGTGATACTGCACGTCTGGCGTTTCGAGGTCTGGCCGTGTCTTCACAAAGGCTGCGATATGGGCTGCCGACAAGGTCAACAGACCCTTACGTTGGAACAAGAACTTCAAGACCTCGCCGACAAAGGTCAAGCCCTTGGTCATCTCATTGACGGACTTCACGCCGGCTTTTAGACGATAGCGCATGCCAACCACATAATGATCGCGCAAATTCTCGCCGACACCTGGCGCATCGACTTTGACCTCAATGCCATGGCTTTGCAGCAAGGCAGCAGGGCCGATGCCCGACAATTGCAACAATTGCGGCGAATTGATCGCCCCACCGGATAGAATAACCTCGTGCTTGGCTGAGGCCGTAATCATGTCGCCATCGACGGAGAATAAAACCCCTGTAGCGCGCTTGCCGTCAAACAAAACCTTATGCGCCAAGGCATGGGTTCGGATTGTCAGATTTGGCCGGTGCTTGACCGGATTGAGGTAAGCCACCGCAGCGGAGCAGCGCATCCCGTTCTTTACCGTCAGTTGGTAATAGCCGATCCCCTCCTGGTTCTCGCCATTCACGTCATCATTGCGCGGAATCCCTGCCTCAATCCCTGCCTGAATGACCGCATCGGAGACCGGATGCTTTTGGGTAACATCAGACACGTTTAAGGGCCCGCCGGTGGCGTGGCCGTCCATGCCAGATCGTTCTTGGTTTTGCGACTTGAGAAAATAGGGCGCGCAATCATCCCAGCCCCAGCCTTCGCAACCCAATTGCCGCCAAATATCATAATCGCGCTGTTGGCCACGTATATAGAGAAGGCCATTGATCGAGCTCGACCCGCCCAGAACCTTACCGCGTGGCCAAACATGCTGGCGACCATTGGTGCCGGGGTCTTCTTCGGTCTGATAGAGCCAATTGACCTTGGGGTCTTTCAAAGTCTCAGCATAGCCCACAGGAATGTGGATCAGGGGTGAAGTATCCTTACCGCCTGCTTCCAAGAGCAAGACCCGAATATTTGGATCCGATGTGAGACGATTTGCCAGAACACAACCCGCGCTACCCGCGCCAACGATGATGTAGTCATAGGTTTCGCCCGCAGGCAGATTGGCTTCGCTCATCCCAGTATCCTCTGTTTTTGCTTTGATTTGGCGACAACTTAGCCAAGACCGACCCAAATGAAAGCGCTTTCTAAGATTGTCCGCAAAAAAATGACACTGTCGTCAACATGACGTAACGTAAACTTTATGCTTGACGCTACGGAAATCTGTCTTATTTGTTATAACACTGGTCAGCAAACCAGCTGTTCAGCTCCAGCTTTAGGAGATAGCGTCATGAAACAGTCCCAAGCTCTCGCACCACCGACCCAAAAATTGTTGTACCGCACGGCTGCCCTAACCGGGTCTGGGATCCTTTGGCTTGGCCTCGGCTATCTCGCCTTGACCTATGTCCCAACGATGCAAAAGCTGCAATTGCCCGAACCGCCCGTGATTAAAGTGGACCCACGTAACCCGCCCAAGCCTGTTATTCCGCCCAAACTTGAGCCAGTTAAGGCCACCAAAAGTCAGCCAAATCAACAAACCCCAATCAACGAGCCAACCCTGACAGAGCGGCCCACCGCCGACGTGTTGCCTTTAGCTCCTGTCGACAGCCTGCCGGTTGGGCCAGTAAATGATGGGCCAGTTATGATTACAGGGGGCGAGGCAACACTCGGTCCAGTCACTACCCTGCCACAGGCCGAACCCGAGACCAACCCTGCCCCTCGCCTCATCATCA
>JBEIEG010000176.1:0-5569 GCA_040383035.1 Hyphomonadaceae bacterium
CAGCAGTCGAGCCAAATAGGCCCCATCTTGGCCGGTAACCCCTGAAATCAGCGCAACTTTGTTCGACATCGTTTGACCTGCTCCTGTACTTTAGACTGCTCGTAGCCATATCTGGCCCTGGGTTGATAGCTCCATTTCAACTGGAGCATGGGACAACGCAGAATACGACTGGTGACTTAATCCGACCCCAGCCAAAAACAGCTGTGTTCATAATGACGGGCGGCAACAACAACAATAGCCTGCCCCACGTCAATTGCACACTTTCTTGAGTGTTACATCGATTGAACCACTGGTTCGGGTTCAGCCGCAAGAAGCTGGGTGCGCCTGCGCCAGGATTTAGACTTGCTGGGTCTAGCGCTTTATAACCACACTTTGCAGGACATTCAAAAGAGCAAGCATGCGCCAGGCTTTAGAACCCGATCAAACCGATACTCGAAACGAGTTACTTAAACCGTGCGGCGAGATCAGGCCCTTTGACACTAATCAGCGGATTGAATTTGTGCAGCCACACACGCGGCTGACAAGTAACGAATTCGATTTGCCCTCCGGCCTTTATTGGCTGCAGTGCAGCTACTCCCCGTCAGCAGTTCTAATTCCGCCACGCTTGGGAATATTTTGTCAGAATGCCCTAGAAACCCACGTCATCGGGGTTGATCTTGACCGAAAAGACCGACTCCTAGAATTGGTTGGCGGCCGCGTTCAATTTGAACTGACGCCCTACGCCTACCCTGGTAACCTATACCTTGAAGAACTCGCTTTGCGTCCGATGTCTGGTGTGCGTTGGATCGACTTTTCACTGCGTCGGGGCTTAGGGAAGTTGCTTCCTAACACAGGCCTGAACAAACTATCTGAACCGCAAGGTCTAGCCTTCCCGGTCGATGAACGAAAATCTAAAGTCTATAGTCAAGACTCTTGGTTGGCACATGAAACGGGTTATCTCAGTTTCAGCCCGTCAGGTCATGAGCTACTCTCAGTGGCCGAAGACCTCGTTTCGAAGGTATTTGATACCCAAAGCGAAACCATGGCGGTCTATGGCGATACCCTTATCGGCGCAGTCGTGCGTGGGCTGCCGGATTGGGACCCCATCCTTGCTGCAACGGCCGATTATGTTGAGGGGGCAGTATTCGTGCGCGAAAGCGCAAAGGACCTTCGCTTGTCCTCGGGCATGGAGGCCCTAAAAGCTGCAGAGCGACTCTTCGGCAGTGGTGCGATCCACCATATTCCAGTTCCCCTAAGCCGCGCCGCAGTGGCCAATGGCGACCAATCACGACCTAGCGTCCCATGTCCAGATCATGCGCACTGGCCAAGCGTCTCGATCGTCATCCCGACCAAGATCAGGCTGGATCTTTTAGCATTGTGCCTAAACGGCCTGGCAAAGCAGACGGATTATCCGAGGAAACTCGAAGTCGTCATTGTCGATAATGGTGCGGAGCCCCAGGAACTCGAGGCGGTGATAGCCAAAAACTTGGCTAGCCTAGATATCCGCATCATTGACCGATCGGGCCCATTTAATTTTTCCTATCTTGTCAATCAGGGTGTGGCCCAAGCACAGGGCGAAATTGTTGTTCTGCTGAATGATGATGTTGTCCCGATCTCACCGACTTGGCTTAAGCGCATGGTGGAGTCCGCAATGGACGAACGAGTCGGTGCGGTTGGTGCGCGCTTGTTGAACAAGGATGGCACGATTCAACATGCGGGCGTGGCCTTGGGCCTTTGCGGGTTGTGCGGTCATATGTGGCGCGGCTTGAGCGACGCTGACGCCCAATACTACCCCTCCATCTTGGCTCCATCGCGGCGAAGCGCTGTGACCGGTGCCTGTCTTGCCGTGCGGAGGTCCCTCTATCATGAAGCTGGCGGCTTTGATGAGGCAGATTTGCAAGTCACGCTCAATGATATTGATTTCTGCCTGCGGCTGAACGGCATGGGATATCAAACGCTTTATCGCGGCGATGCAGTCTTAATCCATGACGAGAGCAGTTCACGCGGGGCAGACATCGATATCGCGAAGCTAAAGCGTCGGGCCGCCGAGATTGAGACGTTTCAGACCCGATGGAACACCCACGATGTGCAAGACCCCTGGTTCTCACCCTATTTCGACCGCTATTCAGAATCTGGGCTATAACTAGTCCGTAATTGGCCAGTGCTCAGGGTTTGACCGGTTCACAAGAACTGATCGGGCTCAATCGTCGACTTATATCCTCTTATCTGCCCCAGCCAGTGTTAAACTAGTCAATCAGGACCCTATTGAAGACTTCAAAGCAGTTTCCATCAAATCCATTTGGATGGTCCGACTGATCGGTGAACCGCAATTCAAACAAGTACGGATTCGGCGACGGCGACTCTGGCAGATCAACGCGCAAACGTCTTTTCTCACCTGAGATGAGTGAGCGTTTAAGGTGCTTGCCGTCGATCAGCACATCCAACTCGCGTTCGCCGATAACAACAGTCCGGATATCAAATTCGATAGCCTTCGCCGTACCTGTACGAAGCAACCACCGGGCACGCTTAAAGCCGGTCCGGCTTGTGAATGGCTCCTCAGGTGCCATCCAACCATTCAAGAGTTCAAACCAAGACTGCTGGGTCCCCGGAAAGGGCAAATCGATTAGTTCTGGCGGAGCCCATCCCATCAGGCGGGAAAATGCCTCATCTTGGTTAGTTAGCCACGATGCCAAAATGCCGGCGGGCAGCACGAACGCGCCTTGGGTAGCTGCAGGAATATCAATGTGTGATTTCTTCTTTACGACACACCCTATTGAACCAGAGCTGCGACGCAACACTTCGATGTTTTGATCCCAACATGGCACCCAACAATCATTAAATACATCGGCACCGATCCCGGATGTGCCCTCCAACTCCCCAAAGTTCGCAACGTCCACAAGGAAAGCTATGTCAATATATTGTTGGAACTCACTTAATGTGTCCCAAAGATCGCCAAACTTGAATATTCCTTCATTCACCCCCGAAAGAACTGCTTCGTGGCGATTAAATACGGCGAATTCCAAGCTATCATCTGAATGATCTGGCCGAAAAGGGTCGCCGGTCGTGAACAAGAGGCCACCGGGTCTCAAAACACGCAACATTTCCCGAAGGGCTTCGGGAACCGATCGGAAGTGGTGGAGCGCGGCATTGGCACTTACCATATCAAAGCTTTCGTCTTGAAAGGGCAAAACGTGCGCAAACCCACCAAACCAACGCGCATTCGGAAGATTTTTGGCACCGTTTCCGACTAAAGTAGGAGAATAGTCTAGACAGGTGACCTGCGCGCCAGCATCCAATAGAGGTAAGGTATCTGCCCCTGTCCCGGCACCTACATTTAAGATTTTTTTTCCGGATAAGGTTTCATTGATAATGATGTTATACGATTGGATAAAATCGTGGTAACGATCTAAAAACCAAGACGCCCGCACCATCTCATTTGGATGATTTTGAACCCACCGTGCCTTGTCAGGTGCTTCATGATATTCCTTAAGCAACTGATGAAGTAAACGGGCAGTTTCAATGGATATACCTCCAATATTCATCTCAGCCGTGGCAATTACTTCAATCAGACCAATAAAATCTTGGCCATCATATCCACCAATAAATGGTACATCATATATGATATCAGATGAGCTAAAGCAGGCTTGGCACACGATCGCTGCGTGCTTAATTGATCGATCACGATCTGCGGTGGGGCTTAGCTTTAACTGAGTCCCATTGCAGTGGACGCATCGCAAATCTGAAATGTCACTGATCGTCACAATCTGTCCCCTTTGAGCGTTGGACTCTAACAGCAAGTCAGGCACGCCTGTCAACGAGCGAATGGCAATTAACAGTGGAATACCATGATAATAAAATATAATTGATTGAATTTGTTATTTTGAAATATAAAATTTAATATTTCTCACTACATTTAATAAATAAAAATTTTGTCAATTTAGGCATGAATATAAAAATAAAATAAAAATAGCTATCCAAGTTTTCTACGATTGCATTCCACTTGCAGAAGTAAAATATAATGTTCCCAGCAAGATTTACGCTACGACAAGGCCATAACATGACAACCCTTAAAGGGCTGGAGAAATTCTAAATTAGAAATCTTAAAACTCACACTTCGCCTGACTAGCGCCCAACACGACTCTCAATGAACCTTGAATAATGATCGTCAGCAAACATTCTATCGGCCAATTTTCATGGGAGGTGTTTGTTCAGTCTAGTGAAAGGTGCTGACCCCGCCCCAAAGTTTCCGCCATTTATAAGTAGAATCTGTCCGCCTTTTGCACTGCTACCCATCGTTGGGCCGCTTTGGCCTAGAGTCTTTGGCCTTGCTCGGGTCCGGTGGGCTGGTGTCACCGGCTGAGATTGCCAACATAATCGGGGGTATGTTGCCGATTGCGCTGTGAGGTCTTTCCTCATTGTAGTATCTACGCCAGTCCTCCAACTTTTCGCAAGCGTCTTGCAGGGATAAGAACCAGTGAGAGTTCAGACATTCGCTCCGGAGCTTACTATTAAATGCTTCGATGAACGCATTGTCTGTCGGCTTGCCAGGCCGTGAGAAGTCTAGGGTCACGCCTCGTTGATACGCCCATAGGTCCATGTCCCGCGAGATGAACTCGCTGCCATTGTCGACACGGATGACTTTGGGATAGCCGATGACCCTGCACGTTTTTTCCAGTGTCGCAACGACGTCCTCTCCACGATAGCTGAACCGGGGATCTATAACTGGCGACACCCGCGAATGGGTGTCCACGACTGTCAAGATCCGCAGCTTGCGCCCAGTCGCCAATTGATCGTGAACAAAGTCCATCGCCCACACATCGTTCGGGCGGACGGCTGGCGCGCGATCTTCCCGTAGCTTCGCTTTCACCCGCCGTTTCGGCGTCTTGTTTCTGAGTTGCAAGCCTAATTCCCTGTAAAGACGATAAACTTTCTTCATGTTCACCAACCAGCCGTCACGGCGCAGGATGAAATAGACGCGCCTATAGCCGTAGCGGATATGGGTCTCACAGATTTCCTTGATGCGGGACTTTAGGTCGGCCGGATCGGTGCGACAGGACTGGTACTGATAGGTTGATCGATCAAACCGCAAGGCCAAACATGCCCTGCGGATCGTGACCTGCCAGTCCTGCCGGACAGCGTCGACAATCGTACGCTTGCGACCCGGCCTCAGAGCTTTCGCTTGAGGACGTCCTGAAGCATCGCCCGATCCAGCGTCAGATCCGCAACGATCTTCTTCAACCGATTGTTTTCATCTTCCAGCTCTCGCAGCCTACGCATTTCAGACGGCATAAGACCCGCATAACGCTTCTTCCAGTTGAAGTACGTTGCCTGGCTGATCCCTGCCTTGCGACAGATCTCCGCGACGGGCGTTCCTTCCTCGCCTTGCTTCACGACGAACGCTTTCTGGGCGTCCGTGAACTTCGATGCTTTCATGCCAAACCTCCTCGTCCAGCCAAGGAAAATTACGGCAAAAAACTCTAATTCCAAATGGCCCAAATTTCAGGTGGCAGAGCAGAGCTTCCAAAATTGATGATGCTGGCGAACAACTGAGTGTTCCTCAGGTTATTGGGTCCTGATTGGGCACTAACGC
>JBEIEG010000177.1:0-5567 GCA_040383035.1 Hyphomonadaceae bacterium
CCCGCTATCTCAACACCAGCGAGTCCACGATCGAGAAGTGGGAAACAGGGGCCAAACGCCCCAGCGGCATGGCGATGAAGCTATTGAGCTTGGTTGAGAAGCACGGGCTAGAAGTCTTGGCTTAAAGCCTTGTTGTACTCCCATTCCTAGGCCGTTTGCATGTCCGCTTTAGAGCTTTCCTTGTGTCTTAGTCTATGACCACCCTCGGCGCAAAGCAGACCATAGGACAAGCTTCACAATCGATGTTTGCGAACACAAGGGGTGGAGGGTTGGCCTTGAGGCGGCGGTTGTGATCAGGGAACATTTCTTGAAGTTGGCTGTCCGCTTTTCTGTCCCGGCTGACCGCCGCAGTGGCGATAACTGGCCGCTTTTCGTGGCAAACAGCGCGGTCTTTGGTAGTTTATAACAAAATGTCGGAATCAGCAGCTTCTTGCTTTAATGTGTCAACATATTGGCTTGAAAACGTCTCCATATTAGATTAACTTGAGGGTGCGTATAGGGATCAGATTTTGCACTTTGTGCAAAGTAGCTGCTCTCCTCGGTTGGTTGATGTAGCCGTTGGTCAGCCATTCACAAAGGGATGCAACTTGATGACTGCCTATGGATTGATGCCTCCGTCAGATGAGGATCGCAGCCCTCCCGCTCTGGCTCGTCAGATTCGCTTGATGATCCAGTCGGGGGAGGTTCTGCCAGGATCTCACCTTGGGACGGTTGAGTTGGCTGAGCGATTCAGTGTTAGCCGCGGACCCCTTAGGGAGGCGTTGCGATTGCTGGAGTCTTCGGGCCTGGTTAAGATTGTGCCCCAGCGTGGCGCATTCGTTATAAGGCTTGATGATCACGAAGTTCAGGATTTGCTGGCCGTTCGGGAGGTCTTGTTTGCGCTGCTCGCGGAACGATGCGCGTCGGCTGCCACTCCAGAGGGCATTGAAGCCCTCCGGCGGGAGTTAGAACAATTGGAGCAAATTGCCCGGAATCCGGCATCTACCGCCCGTGCATTCCAGGTCGCAACCTATCGGTATGTTGCGCAAATGAATGTCATTGTTGGATCGGCTCGACTGACCCAATCAATAAGGGATCTTAGCATTGGTGCTGCAGAGTTATATGGCCACTTGGCTATTGCAACACGCGATATGCGGCTGAAAGACCTCAAAGGGTATAAGAAGCTTTTCAAGCTAATAGCGGCTGGAGCTGGGGCTGCGGCGTTTTCGCAAGCACGCGCCATGCATTCTCAAGGTGTTGCGCGAGCGGTTGAGTTAAATGCAAGTGCATTGGGGCAGGGCCAAAGTTCGCCCGCGATTGATTTCGTTCAACGTAAGCGCAGGACACCTCAATCCTAGCCATGTCGTACTTTGTAAACAGCGATCTAGGCGACGCGGAGTATCTGGCCAAAAGCCCCGAAGGATCGAGGCCTCAACATTCTCCAAACAGGCGCATGCTACTAAGCTGGGCGTCAGTAATGGGGTTGGCGAGTGTTGGTGCCTGTACCTCGATCTCATCAAATGATCTAGCCAGTTTTGAGGCGGCCTGCGGTGACCTCTACATCTACGGGCTGCCTGTCCTCGAAATGGCACGAGCGCGGCAGCGCACGATTGGGAGTATGGCCAATCAGTGGAGGCATGTCCGTCGGCTGGCGGATGCTTCGTCGCGCCGGGTCACGACGCCAAATAATGACACACTTTACTCTTCCGCTTGGCTGGATTTGCGAAAGGGGCCTGTGGAACTCACATATCCCCAAGTATTAGATCGCTACGTCTCCATCGCCATCCTCGATATGTTCACCAACAATTTTGTTGTCCTGGGACCAGGACAAACTCTCGGTCAATCCGGTCGAGTGCGGCTAGTCGCGCCGAATGAACGCTCGAGCGGCGATGAGATAGTTGCTCCAACACCTTGGGTGTGGGCGCAGGTTCGGACCTTGGTCTCTGGGCCGGATGAACTTGGCGTTGCCCACCAAATCCAGGATGGCCTTCGAATCGTGGGAACTCAATCACCGCCGCCTGATCCCGTCCCCGCCACGGTAGACGATTTCGAAGAACTGCAGGCGATTGTTGGATTGCTCGCAGCCGAAGCACCGCCCCTTTCAGGCGAGCATCAACTTCGGGCGCGTTGGGAGCGGGGAGGGATCACCCCTCTGGGTCTTGCAGTAGCAACAGCTTCCCAACGAGGTGCGGCTGTTCGCGGCATTCAGGATGCGCGAAAACGCATAGCTGAACGTCTAGCAGTGAGTACCCCGATTTCCGGCTGGATTTACCCTGAAGCAGGGCTTGGCGACTTTCGTGCCGATTACCTTTATCGTGCGTCTATCGCTACTTGGGGACTCGGCGCGTTGCCCTTGCGCGAAGCGGCCTACTTCCGGGCAGTTGCTCAGGATGGGCAGACTACTTTTCCGGCAAATAAATCTTTTATGCTGCGGTTTGGCCCAGAAGGTGCGCCACCTGCGAAGGCTTTCTGGTCCCTAAGCCTTTATGAAGCTCAAGAGGATGGCCGTCTCTTTTTTGCACAAAATTCGCTCGGCCGCTATGCCGTCGGTGATCGGACCCTAGGGCTACTTACCGAAGCAGACGGTTCATTGACGATATGGATCGGTTCTCGCGACCCGGGGGAGGGCCGGCGGTCAAATTGGCTTCCCGCATCTGGAGCGCGCTTTGCATTGGTGTTGCGCGCCTACAATCCTGACCCGAGCCTCTTGAACGGCAGATATCTCCTGCCCCGAGTTGAGGAAGTTCGATGAAGCCTAGTGACGGAAAACTGCCGCAGCCCTTTTCGGCGACAATCCGCGAGGAAAAGGGGGAGGATGGATCAATTATCCTTGTCGGGCCTTGGCGCAGTCCATCTAACTTGCTCAAGGGACAAAGCTATGCCGATCACGCTTCAATCCACGATGACTCAACAGCCCAAGGTCTAGGCTTTCGGGGTGGCACGATCGAGGGACCGACACACTTTAGCCAATTCGCGCCCCTTTTGCAGCGTGCTTTCGGCGTTGCTTGGTTTGAATTTGGTAGCATTTCTGTCAACTACAAACAGGCCAGCTATGAGGGCGAACAGCTTCAAGCTAGATTAATTCAGAGCGCGGCCCATTGCGCCAGTATAACGATGGTCAAGCAGGATGGTACAGTTGTACTGATAGGAAGTGCCGAAGTTGGCGGCTATCGTGAAAAAAGCGCCGTAGGCCAGAAACTTGCTGCTTCACGGGCACTGAGCGAACCGCGGATTCTTGCTGGATGCTATCCAGGCTTGTCGGCACCAAGGGTGGTCGTTCGGCTGGATCTGGAAAGGCCATCAGGGGCACTTTATCCTTTCAGCCTTGCCGAAAAGCTGAAAGTAATAACCGAGCCAAGTCCATGGTACTCAGGGAACGCGCATACGCCATGGACCAGAGCCATTCTGCCTGTTGAAATGATCAGCGTCCTTTGCCAGTCGGTTGCGGATCAGGATCCATTTCCGATTTCTCAGCCAGTTGTCGGGCTTTTTGCCGATCAGGAGATTAGTGTCCTGGACGGGCCCCTCTACCCGGAGGTTGATTATGAACTTGAGCGCCAAATCCTCCATTTGAGCGAAACCCCTAAAACCGAGTCAATGTGGATACGGACTAAGATTCGTGAAAGAGCGACTTCGCGATTGTGTGCCGAGATGTTGCTCAATCAAGCTTTCCTTAAGGCCTCTTCTGAGCTCTACTCTCCGCAATAGTTTATCGCGCCTAACCGCACGCTTTGATCCTCTTGACAATTGAATGCGTTGACCGGACGACATATCTTTACAAAGTCCGTGAGGCCCACTGCCTCAGCTAAATCGCAATTTTTCACTTGATTGCCCATGCAGGATGGACCAACCAACTCTATTCTGATTTGTGCCCCCACCGAGCCGGACTTCAGCATTCGACTGGAAGGACAATTGGAATTGGAGATTGCCGTTTCCAAACCACTGACCAAGGTTCAGCGTTTGTGTTGTCCATATTTTAAAGTGTGTTCTGATCAATTGGAATCAATTGATCGGTAAAACTACGCTTTATTGCGCTGTGTCAGAGCGATTTTTTTCGCCGAATTGGGCAAAAAACGCTCTAAAGGAAACCATTTGTGTCTAACGACCTATCAGGAACTCAAGCGGCTCAAGTTGCGGGGCCCAGAGTTTGTTTGGTGTCGCCTTCAGCCGACCATAAAGTGGGGGTCTAGTTCACCATATGGTGCTGGCATTCCATTGAGAATGTTCTTCGAAACCGCTAATGATTGCTGTAAAATCAATTGGATGAAGCAGAGTGACGCCGCTCGTTTGGCAGGGGCGGCACCGTCTATTTTCCCTCGCAAAGCTTTTATCTGCCTAAGCCATAACCAAGCAACAATCGTGTCGCCAACAAAGATAGAAAATGGACTCGCCCAAGCACGCGCGTCGTCTTCGCTGCCAGCTACCAGCTTGGCCGTACACTCCTGAATGCTGCTCACACATGTCGCCAACGCTTCGGAAAGCGCCGCCTCGTTCTGTCCCTCGATCGAGCCAAGTTCACAACTGATTTCTTGCAAAAATTCCAGCAAGGCGGCTCCACCATCCCTTCGTACGCCTCTGAGGACGAAGTCTATCGCTAAAATACCACTCGTGCCTTCATGAATCGTGTTGAGCCGCTGATCCCGGAATAGTCTTTCTACTGGATGATCACGCACATATCCCGCACCTCCCATAACCTGGATCGCCAGCGAGCTTGCCTCAAGGCCGCGTTCTGAGCACCAATGTTTCACAAGTGGCGTTAAGAGACCAAGCCGGACCCCAGCCCGTAACGCCTCAGCCGGATCGGGATGACTTTGTGCGTCGTCTACCATTCGGGCCCCGTATAGACAAAGACAAAGACCACCTTCGCAAATGGCCCGCTGTAAAAGCAGCATTCGCTGGACGTCGGCGTGGCCGATAATGGCCACAGGCAATCCTGTTTTACCGTCGCGTCCTTGAACGCGCGTTTGTGCATAGTCTGTTGCATGCCGGAATCCTGCATAGGCTGTCGCTGCAGCTGTCACCCCGACACCGATTCGGGCTTCGTTCATCATGTGGAACATGTACGAGAGGCCTAAATGTGGTTTGCCGATCAGATAACCAATTGAAGGACCATTTGCACCAAATTCCAGCGCACAATTTGATGTGGCACGATGGCCAAGCTTGTGATTGAGGCCGATCGTGGCAACTCTGTTTGACTCACCGTCAAGACCCATCTTTGGGACTATAAGGAGTGAGAGACCTGAAGCGTTTGATACACCCCCGTCAATCCGCGCCAACACAAGATGGATGATGTTGGCTGTGAAATCCTGGTCACCCCCAGAGATCCACATTTTGGTCCCGGTGACGTCGTAGGAACCATCGTCCCGCAATACAGCCCGGGTCCGAATTTCGCCAAGCGCAGATCCTGCGTGAGGCTCGCTGAGACACATCGTCCCGGTCCAGATTCCATCGCGCATCGGATTTAGAAATGTTGACTTCTGCCATGTATCGCCAAACGCTTGAATGACTCTGGCTGCAGCGGTGGTGAGGAATCCATATCCTGCTGCAGGGGTACATGCCGCTCCAAATAGTGCCATCAGTGCCGTTGA
>JBEIEG010000178.1:0-5560 GCA_040383035.1 Hyphomonadaceae bacterium
TCGATCTGATCCGCTTCCCCCAGTCCATTGATCACCACGCCATAGCCGGCTTCTGCAAAGGCTTCTGCAATGGCAAGTCCAATCCCGCTGGTGGAACCGGTAACAAGAGCGACTTTTTGCGTGGTGGCGGTCATTATGGCTCCAATTCAGATCAGGTAGGTGGGGCTGACCTGCAGGTCCACCTCCATTTGATGCTTGACGCATTAAAGCCAAAACGTCAGCACTGGAAGTTATGTTCCACCGAGGAAACAAGGAAAGTGAAGCATGGATCCTTCGTTGCAAGCCTTTGTCACCGGTCTGCCCGCTTTTCTGTTGCAGGGCGGCGTTGCGATAGCAATCTGGGCCTTTGGGGTGTGGCTTTATATGGCCATTACGCCCCATCGGGAGATTGAGCTTGTTCGCGCTGGCAATGCGGCTGCTGGACTGTCTTTAGGCGGCGCCGCAATAGGTATTGCTATTCCGATTGCTGCGACCTTGGCGACTTCTCATGCTTTGATGGATGTGATTGTCTGGGGCTTGACCGCCTTGGTTCTGCAATTGGTCATGTTCCGTTTTGTAGATTTCGTGGTTCGAGGGCTGTCGACGCGCATTGAGAATGGAGAGATGGCCTCAGCCGCAGTTCTTGTAGGCGTAAAGATTGGGGCCGCACTCTTAACGGCGTCGGCCTTGAACGGCTGATTTGCGATGTTGAGACGGTTCGGCGATGGGATTTTGATCCTTTTGGTCCTGATCATGGGCGCGGCTTGGCTGTTGGGCCGCGTCAATGATCGTTCTGATCCTCGATTGCCGTCAAAACCATCTGAAACCTTTGTTGTACCTGCGCCTGACTCGATAGAAGAAAAAGAAAAGGGGCCGCTATTGCCGGCACCAAGTCCTTTTGACGATCAGTCTATGGTAGAAGCGCAACGCGCTGGTCCTTGGTCGAGTGGGACAGGCTTTGCCATTGGGGATAACGGTGTTTGGTTAACCGCCCGCCACGTGGCATTGGGATGCGAGCGTTTGGGTGTGGTCAATGGACAGGACCAAGAACTTGTCGCTGCCTCGTTAATCTATGTGTCAAAGCGCGCCGATGTGGCGATATTGAAGACCCAAGGCGGGCCAGAGCCCTTGGCACTGGACCTGAATGAAGCAGATTTACAGCTTGGTGCCACAGGATTTCATATCGGGTTTCCACAAGGCCGGCCGGGCGAAGTGGTTAGCCGCTTGATTGGGCGCGAATTAATGATCACCGAAGGCGCTTGGCGCGGGCGGGAAAACACCTTGGCTTGGGCAGAGGTTTCAAGGTCGAAAGGGCTGCGCGGCACTTTAGGTGGGCTTTCGGGCGGCCCTGCTTTTGACGCGCGCGGCAATGTGATTGGAATTACGATTGCCGAGAGCTTGCGGCGCGGGCGCGTTATCACCACAAGCTCTGACAGTGTTATTCAAGCCTTAAAGGAAGCGCGTCTCAGTCCAAAGGGTGCGGCAATCGCACCCCTACAGACGGACGATCTCACGCGTGTTGCCAATCGGGTTCGGCGCGACCTGAAAGTTATTCAGGTTGTTTGTTTGCCGCCCAAGTAAGGAATTATAGGCTTTCGCCAATCCAAGCCGAAATACGGCTTTTTGCCATCGCACCCACTTTGGTCGAGACCACGAGACCATCTTTGAACAACATCATGGTTGGGATTCCGCGCACACCATAGCGTGATCCAGTGCTCGGATTGTCGTCAATGTTCAGCTTGGCAACCACAAGCTGGCCAGCCATTTCCTCAGAAATTTCTTCCAGAGCCGGGCCGATTTGCTTACATGGACCGCACCATTCTGCCCAAAAGTCCACAAGAACTGGACCCGAAGCTTTCAGAACGTCTGATTCAAAGCTGTCGTCGGTGATTGCTAGGGTTGGCATGGTGTGAACTCCAATTGGCTTGTTACCCTAACTAGGCAGCCTAGCAATCACGCGCAAGGCGTCATCCAGAATTTGATCAGGTAATTCCATGAGACGCGGTCCGTCAGTCCACAGAAGGGCGCATCGCACGTGTTTGTCCGGCCAATTGCCCTGAAGAAGTGCGCGATAGGCGGCCATCTGGTTCAGATAAACCTGTGCAACGCCTTCAACTGTCAGCGGTGGTGGCCGATTGGTCTTGAAGTCCAGAACAAGAACTTCTGTCTCCGTGACGACCAAACGGTCAACGCTTCCATTAACAACCATATCGTCGGGTAGACCGGGCCCTCGCCCAACAATGGTAGCTTCAGCCCGGCTTTGTGGGCCAAACAGGCGCGCGAACGTGGGATGGCGCAGGACGGCGAGCGTCTCCTCTAGCATTTGATGCCGAGTGTCCTCGGTCAAATCTGCTTCTCGTGCCAGGCGACTTCGTCCACGATCCGCCCATGTTTCTTCGGGAACATCAGGAAGGCGCTGCAGCAATTCGTGGATCAGACGTCCGCGTAGAAAGCGCAGCCGTGCATCGGGTTGCAGCGGCGAAAGCGTCGCCGGTTCCGATCCATCTGGTGCCAAGGCCGACGGCGCAATTCGGCGGCCGCGTTGCTTTTCTGTAGGTGGTGCTTGGTCGATCCAAGCAGGCAGTGGTGGGGGCTTCGGACGGTTCGGCGCTTGTGATTGTAGGGCCCCGGCATAGTGGCCCCAAAGTTGGTAGCTGAAAGCGTCATCGACCCCGGCTTGGCCCTCAAGCTGTTGGCCGGGACCCATCAGGGTGAGCGCTTGATCAAACAAGTCGTACCATGTGTCCTTCGCGCTTGTTTCCGGCTCATCTTCACTGGACTCGTCTTTGTCTTTCTTCGCTTGGCCAAAATGGAAGCCACAGAGGATCAAAAGGTCGCGTGCGCGCGTCATTGCAACATAAAGAAGCCGGGCGTCCTCACGCTTTTCTGCCTCGGATTGGGCTAAGCGGAGATTGGCAAACACTTCGGGATCTTCTTTGGCGGTAGGTGACCAGAGGAAAGCTTGTGCGCCTGTGACGTAGTGAAAAGGTGTCTTTGTGGCACCCCTTGGTGATGTTGTTTCCGGCAGAATGACGACTGGGGCTTCTAAGCCTTTCGCCCCATGAATGGTCATCACGCGCACACCATCGCTGCCCTGCTCCATTTCGCGCTTAACGTCGGCGGCGTCATTTTCGATAGCGGCTAAAAACCCATGCAAACTAGGTGTTTCGGTCCGACCGTGACTGAGGGCGCGGCCCAAAAACGCTTCCACAGGTTCGCGAGCTTCATGGCCTAAACGTTCAATCAATAAGGTCCAGCCGGTTTTACCGTCCAAGCACGGCCGTTCAAGGATCGAGGCGTAAAACTCGTAAGGCGGCATATGACCTGCGCGACCAAGCACAGATTTTAGCATCGCTGTGACCGGAGCATGGGCAGGATCGGCGGATTTTTGGAGCCGCTGCCACAAGGACTGACTCCCCCGGTCCCAAGCCAGAGGGAATAGATGTGTGTCATCATCGACAAGGCCACAAAATGCACCCTTGAGCACGCAGGCAGTGTTGAAATCATCCTGTGGCAATAAGGCAAAACGACCCAATGCAATCAGATCTTGTATGGCTGGGTCTTCAACGAGCTTAATCCGGTCTGCCCCAGCCACAGGGACCTTATGATACTTCAGGCGCTTGATTAGCTGGTGGAAGAAGGGCCCGCGCTTCTTAACAAGGATCATGACATCGCCCGGGGTCATGGGGCGAAGACCTTCTTTGGCTGGGATGGCAAAGCCACGATCCAAGCGTGCCTTAAGCTCCAATGCGATCCGTTCAGCGAGACGATTGCGGCTACTGTCCTCGCGTTCGATGTTCAGCGGGTGGTCCCATGCGTCGGTTTCAGGGTTTTTTTCGCCGGTAACAGTCTTCGGCCAAAGCTCCACCGCACCCGTACGCTCCGTGCGATAGGCGATATGTTGAGTCGGAAAAGCATATTTGCGCTCAAACGGCGGTTCGATTTCGTCCGTCTGCGCTATGGCGGGTGCGTGGCCTAAGGTCGTACAGGCCCAAACCGCATCCACGGCGTTTAGGATGGTCTGGCTCGAGCGAAAAGAAAGGTCGAATGCAAGACTGCGTCTTTGGTCCATCCCTTCGGCTGCGCCTGCTTCAAAACGTGCCTTTTCCTCCAAGAAGCGCTCCGGCTTTGCGCCTTGGAACGAATAGATGGATTGTTTTTCGTCCCCGACGATAAAGCGGGTTCGGGGTTGGGTTTTGGCCTCTTGCTCTAGCACCGTGAACAGCGGCTCCAAGAGGTCCCATTGCTGCGGGTTGGTGTCTTGGGCTTCGTCGATGAGAATATGAGCAAGGCCTGTGTCGAGCTTATAAAGCACCCAAGCCGCAGCCCCCTCCCCGGCTCGCAACAAGGCTGAGGTCCGTACCAAGAGGTCATCAAAGTCCAGCGCACCGATGTCTTGCTTGGCCTTGGTCCATGAGCTTTTGAAGGTATAGACGGCTCGGGTAAGGGCTAAAGAGCGGTGGTAGGTTTGGGCGGCGCGTGTTTTCTCTAGCGCTTGCTTCAGGCCGCCGATCAGCGCGCCGTCGTCTTCAAACAAGCAGGTGATTGCATAATCTGTCTCAAATTGCTTGGTGTAAAGGCGCTTACGTGGCTGACCGTTAGTTGTAAGTACTAGGTCTAACCAAGCACTCCAAGCGTCCTCAAGATCTGCCAAATCGGCTAACCGCATGAGCCTTGCCGCCATCTCGACGTCAGACTTCTTTCCCTTCGAAAGGGTTGCGGCAGCGGCCTTGAGTTCTTGTGCGTCAAGTGCTTCCAATGCTGCCAATCGATAAGAGTCTTCGCTACGTTTTGGATCGATGGTGAGGGTGCGAGCCAGTGCTTGGGCCACCGCCTCAAAGTCGGGGTCGGCGGCAAGGTCGGGGCCTGCTGCAGCCATAGCATCTAAGATCAGTTTCTGATGATCATCTTGGCTTGTGAGGCGTGCCACCTGTAGGAAGGCGTCGGGGGCTTTGGAATAGGCTTCTTGAAAAGCCTGGGCTTGCAAGGTCTTTGCTGCCGCGTCCTCCAAAACATTAAAGCCCGGCGGTACCCCGGCTTCGAGCGGGAAGCGCTGGAGAATGGTTTGGCAGAAGCCGTGAATGGTCTGAATTTTCAGGCCACCGGGCGTCTCTAGTGCCTTTGCAAACAAAGCGCGGGCATTAGCCAGGAAGCTTGCTTCAATCTCGCCCAAATCGGGGTCGAGTTTTTGCAGTGCGCTTGTTAGGTCCTGATCCGGCGAAATCGTCCAAGACCCTAATAGTTCATAGAGTCTGGTTTGCATTTCAGCTGCGGCGGCCTTGGTATAGGTGACGGCCAGAATCTTGGCGGGATCAGAACCGCGCAGCAACAGGCGGGCAATGCGGTCGATCAAGACCTTTGTTTTCCCTGCTCCTGCATTTGCACTGGCCCAGACAGAGAGTTCCGGCGTTGCAGCAATCGCTTGGTTTTGGCTGGTGGTTGCAACGATGTCGCGGGTCATTCGCTGTCCTCGGCATTAGCCCACTCTGCCCGTCGTGCCAGCCGGTCGATGGGGTCGTCATAGGTCGCCTTCTTGATCAAGCTGACGCGCGGCTTGGGCAAATAGGCGCGCATGGGGTCA
>JBEIEG010000179.1:0-5551 GCA_040383035.1 Hyphomonadaceae bacterium
AGCATCGTGGCAATAAGCCCAAGAAGGCAGGTGGCACGCCTGCTCCCGCCGTGGAGCCACAATCTGAATGAGCGAAGAGGCCGATCGCGCCCGGCTGGATGTCTGGCTCTGGCGCGCCCGCTTTTTTAAGACCCGTAGCTTAGCGAGTGAATTTGTCTCTCGCAAAGGGGTTCGCCTTGCGCGGGGCGGTTTGGCCGTCCGCAAGATCGACAAGCCCGGCTATACAATCGCGCCGGGTGATGCTTTGGCCTTTGCTATTGCAGGCCACCCCTACCATGTAGAAATTCTCGCTCTAGGTGTGAGGCGAGGGCCAGCATCTGAGGCTGTTCTGCTCTATAATACCGCAATCAGCCGGGACGAGGTTGACCTTTCTAGTCAGCAACGTCACATCGGCACCGAAAAACTGTTGAGGAGCCACCGCTAGGACCATGACCTACATCGTGACCGACGCCTGCGTGAAGTGCAAATACATGGATTGTATCGAAGTTTGCCCTGTAGATTGCTTCTACGAAGGTGAGAACTTCTTGGTGATCCATCCCGATGAATGTATCGACTGCGGCGTGTGCGAGCCTGAGTGCCCCGTGGATGCCATTAAGCCCGATACCGAAGATGAGCCCGACGGCAAGTGGCTGAAGATCAATTCGGACTATGCCAAAATCTGGCCAAACATCACCGTCAAGGGTGAGCCGCCAGCTGATCGCGATGACTTTGCCAAAGAAGATGGCAAGTTTGAGAGATATTTCTCGCCCAATCCCGGCGAAGGCAATTAAACGGCGGGCCTGTGAGCCCGCTGCCAAGCCCCCCTTCAGGAAGGTCGCGAGGCCTTTGGAGTTCGTTCGATGAATTGGTCCAAGACCTATGACGGCGCAGAGCCGATGCGCGTCAATAAATGGATGGGCCAAACCGGGGTCTGCTCGCGCCGGGAAGCCGAAGCGTTGATCGATGCAGGCCTTGTCTCCATTGACGGCGAAACCGTTGCAGACATGGGCCGTAAAATCCAACCCGGCCAGACCTTGACGATTGCTGAAGCCGGCAAGTCACAATTGGACAATCGCTTCTCCATCGTCATCAACAAACCACCCGGCATCGTCTCTGCCCACCCAGAGCCTGGCCAAGTGCCAGCAATTCGTTTGCTGACGGCAGATAATCTGATTGGTTCCTCCGACATCATCCCTGACGAAGAGATGAGCTTAGCGCCCGTCGGTCGATTGGATATGGACTCACGTGGGCTGCTGGTTTTGTCCGAAGATGGTGTGCTGGCCAAAGCCTTGATTGGGCCCCAGTCTGGCCTTGAGAAAGAATATCTGGTCGCGATTGAAGGCATCATCACCGATTGGGCCCTACAAAAGCTCCGTTATGGGCTTGTTCTGGATGGTCGTCAGTTGAAGCCCGCCGTGGTGGAAGTCATTGGCCGCTATCGCTTGCGCTTCATTCTGACCGAAGGCCGGAACCGGCAAATCCGCCGCATGTGTGAGGCGGTAGGTCTTTATGTTGTCGATTTATGCCGGATCCGGATTGGCTCCTTGACGTTAGGTGACTTGCCAGAAGGCAAATGGCGTTTGCTGACCGGACCCGAACGTCAGGCCCTGATTGGTGGCGCGCAGCCTGCCGCACCAAATTAGTGGCGAGGTAACGTCCGGGGCTGTCGCATCCTGAGCGCTTCACTTTCTGAATTATTTATGATATGTGAACAGTGCTGGTGCAGTCCTGCACAGCATTCTCTGGTGGACCCCAGCCTTACGAAGCAAACCGACACAACACCGTAACGATCTTTTTTAGGAAAGCGCGTGGCGGTGCATGTGAATTTTTGTCTCTGACGGGTTGGCATGGTGCGAGGGTGAGTTCGCGATGAGCGACGTTAAGAAGACAACATTCCAAACAGGTGACTATGTGGTTTATCCAGCGCATGGCGTTGGTCGGATCACCGGGATCGAATCCCAAACAGTAGCAGGCATGAGCCTGGAAGTTTTCGTCATTGCGTTTGATCAAGACAAAATGACTTTGCGCGTTCCGACATCGAAAGTGAAAACAGGGGGCCTGCGGGCTCTGTCTGGCCCGGCCATTATGGACGACGCTTTGAAGACCTTAACCGGTCGCGCGCGCATCAAACGCGCGATGTGGAGCCGTCGGGCCCAAGAATATGAAGCTAAGATCAATTCCGGCGATTTGATCTCGATCGCCGAAGTCGTCCGCGACCTCCATCGTGCAACTGACCAGCCAGAGCAATCCTATTCAGAGCGGCAATTGTACGAATCTGCCCTTGACCGTATGGCTCGCGAAGTGGCTGCGATCGAAAGTGTGAACCGCGAAGAAGCCATCAAGAAACTGACTGGCACCTTGGCAACCCGCGCCGCGTAAGCGATATTCTTCGTTGAAGATCAAAAGATCCCGGTTGGTCCAGCCAGCCGGGATTTTTTGTGGCTGGGCTGTGTAGGGGCTAACAACAGCTCTTGATCCAGTGAGTGCCCAAGCTTGATTTGCTTTCGAACGGTTCAAGGGGAGGCTGGGCTAATCCTGAAGCACCTATTCACCCCCCCCCCAATCTATCCACACCTATCGCGGTGGCGGTTAGGATCAGGCCGATGTCGGTGGCTTTAGCGCGCTGATACCAGCCAACCTACTTTCATGCGGGCCACTTCTTGATCGCTTTCATTGCTCAGCGTCACATCGACTTGAAACCGAACTTTGCCGTCAGCTGCCAAGCGGGCCAACAAGTCGGCGCTGGGTTCGCGCTGGTGGCAGATCGCCTCCTGAGCGATGCCGACCTAACCGCCCGCTCACTCATCAATGGTTTCTTGCGCTTCGCTTTTGACGAGACCAGCCTCTACCGCCTGATGTTTTCGCTTCGCGCCAGCGCCTTGTTGGCTGAGCCCCCGGCCAACAGGTTCGCCGCGTGATTGCCTTGGCCATGCAAGCCTTTGACGACGGGGCAGGGGAAGAGGCGGTGCGCAATCGTGTCTTCTCCGCCTGGGGCCTAGCGCGTGGCCTTTTTGACTTGTGGCGCGCCGGTGCACTGCGCGCTGCTTCGACCGAACTGGCCCACGGCTTCATTCGCGCCCGTATTTTGGAAAGTGGTTTGGTGGATTGAGGAGGGGCCAAACTGCGTTTAACTGTGCTGAAACACCCCTTCACCAGCTTCGCCGGCATCGGCGTATCGGTCGATGTGTCCCGAAGGGACTGACGGGGCTTCACTTTCAAAATGTCATCGCCGCCGCAGCGTCAACGGTGAGAGGCGATCTCAGAGCGACTATTCGTTTTCGCTCGCAATATGATCACAAAATGATATCATATTGATACTGACTGAAGGAGCTAAAAATGTCTCGGACTGAAATCAACCGCACTGTCGAGCGTCCCACCTTGTCTTTACCCGGCGTGCCCTTGTTTCTGGCATTTGTGCTGGCGATTGCCTTTTCGATCTATCTGTTCGTTACGGGTGCAGGTGACACCTATTTCGGCGCAGCAATCATACTGATTGGCTTGGGGTCCTTTGGCATGGGGGGCTTTTATTCCATCCAGCCGAATGAAGCGGTGGCAATTTTGTTGTTTGGCGCCTATCGGGGCACTGACCGGGCAAATGGCTTGCGCTGGGTTTGGCCTTGGTTGACGCGCAAGAAAATCTCCATGCGCGTCCGCAACGTGACGTCGGACAAGCTAAAGGTGAATGACAAGGACGGCAATCCGATTGAAATCGCCGCCAATGTGGTGTGGCGCGTGCAGGACTCGGCACAAGCCTTGTTCGACGTGGATGATTATGAGCGCTTTAGCCGGATTGAGATTGATACGGCACTTCGCGATATCGCTGCCCATTATTCCTATGACCACGCCGCAGAGGGCGAACTTACCTTGCGCGGGCATGCCGAAGATGTGGCTACCTTGTTGGGTCAACGCCTGAATCAGCGCTTAGCCGTTGGTGGGATGGCTGTTGATGAGGCACGTATCTCGCACCTCGCTTATGCGACCGAGATTGCCGGGGCCATGCTGAAGCGTCAGCAGGCGCAAGCCATCCTCGCGGCGCGCCAATTGATCGTGATGGGCGCCGTCGGCATGGTGGAGAGCGCGCTAGAGCAATTATCGGCTCGTGGCGTTGTGACCTTGGATGAGGAACGCAAGGCCCAGATGGTCTCCAACCTCCTGGTCGTGCTGTGCGCAGATCGTGAGGCGCAGCCTGTCGTTAACGCTGGCTCCCTCTATTAAGGCCGAGTTTAAGTTATGGCCGCCAAGCCCCGAAAACCGTTTCTCGTGCGCATGAGCCCGCAGGTTTTGAGCGCGGTAGAGCGGCTGGCGGCCGCAGAGTTTCGCTCTGCCAATGTTCAAATGGAAGTATTGATCCGCGAAGCCTTGGCCAAACGCGGCATCGTGATCAAGCCTGAAGCTGGTTCCGAAGAAGAGTGAGAGCACTTCACTGTATTTTTACAAAAATGACGTAGGCGTCACTTTACGAAGCTTCGATAATTTGGTAGAGACCTCATATGACAGAAACCCTCCTCTCCCGTATCGGCTATGACTTTGGTGCAGCAGCGCGTGGCATTGGCCGCTTGCTGAATGATAAAGAAGATACCAAAGCCGTTTTTGAAATCATGCGCGCGCTGTCTGGCCGTTCGATCCCCAATGGCTATGCGCGCCTGCTTCGCTCGCAAGAAGGTGGTCGCATCGCGTATGACCGGGTCGAGCTACAGCCGATCCTCGACGACCATGAAACCTTGGCAAAGCTGCCCGAAGGCAGTGTTGGCCGCGCCTATTTGGCTTTTGTGCAGGGCCGGAAGATCTCCGCCGAAGGTCTGGCCGAAGAAAGCCGCGCAACGGGTGACGAAATTGACTCGCTGCATCCCTTTGCTTGGTATGGCCGGCGGATGCGCGACGTGCACGATCTGTGGCACGTCATCAGCGGCTATCAGACCGATGCTTTGGGCGAGGCCTGTGTGGTGTCATTCTCGTTCCCGCAGACTAGGTCTTTGGGCTTTGCCTTGATTGGCTTTGCTGCCGCGCGCGAGCTGCAACGCCTCTTGCCAGGGCGACCCGTATTCAAGGCCGTGTGGCAAGCCTATCAGAATGGCCGCAAGGCTGCTTGGCTGCCGGTCCAGCATTATGAGCGCTTGTTGGCGGAGCCCTTGGACGCAGCGCGCAAGCGCCTGAACATCGCTCCACCAACCTATTATCTGGAAATCCCAGCCAGTGAACGCGATGGCGTTCCAGCAAACCTAAAAGGCACGGTAGTGGCCGCTTAACGCGGCCACATAAGCCTTTTTTCTTCTGCTTAGGCTACCCGAACGCGATGGGCAGCTTCTGGCAAATCTGCGCCAAAGCAACGCTGGTAGAATTCAGCCACAGTTGGCCGCTCTAGCTCATCACATTTGTTCAAGAATGTGAGGCGGAAGGCCAGCCCGACATCTTCAAAGATATCCGCGTTTTGCGCCCAAGTGATCACAGTCCGTGGGCTCATCACGGTGGAGATATCGCCATTCATGAAGGCATTCCGGGTCATATCGGCAACACGGACCATTTTGCCCAATTCAGCGCGCTTGGCTGGATCGGTTTCGCCCAGTTTGGCCGC
>JBEIEG010000180.1:0-5550 GCA_040383035.1 Hyphomonadaceae bacterium
GAGAAGATCGTGCTGAATGGTGCCGTTGTTCAAAACGGAGATCGTCGAACCACACTTTTGCTGCAGAACAAGGCGTCCGTCCTGCGTGAGAAAGATATCATGCAATTGGAAGAGGCCAACACGCCTGTCCGCCGCATCTATCTGCCGATCATGCTGATGTACTTGCAGGGCCAAGAGTCACCGGACCAATACAACGAGTTCGCGCTGCGCATGACGGAGTTCATGAGCGTGGTTCGCGTGCCTGCCATATTGGAAGAGTGCGTGAACGTTTCCCGTGAAGTGATGACGGGTGAATATTACAAGGCATTGTCCAGATGCCGGAAACTCATGGATTATGAAGCCGAACGGCTGAGTATAGAAGGGACTGAGCATGTCGCTCTCAGCGTATCAGAAGGCGCAGCAACGAGTCGAAACGCCGCGTGAACTTGAGTACCGGCTTTTCGGCCAAGTCACCCGCGCGCTGATCGATATCCAAGATCTGCCGCGTCATGAGATTGCCCGCCGGATGGACGCGCTGGATTGGAACCGGCGTGTCTGGTCGTTTATGGCCGCTGATTGCGCAAACCCAGACAACGCGCTGCCTGAGAATCTGCGGGCCTCGATCATCTCCCTCAGCCTATGGGTTAGCCGCTATTCCAGCGAAGTGATGCACAAGGGCGAGGATGTTGAGCCTTTGATCGACATCAATCGTTCCATTATGCAAGGCTTGGCGAGCCAAATTGAGCTTCAAAAAGAAGCGCTACAGGCGTCCGGGGCCAGCTGAACGCGGATAGCCGCGCCCTATCAGCGTTGATTGATGTGGAGCGCGGCTAAAGTCACAGAACGAATCAAGAGGTCGCTAGAGCGTGACATGCGGGCGAGGCTGATGCCGCCCTCTAAGCTCGCTAGCGCAAGGCAAGCTTTGTCATGGGCCGCTTCGGTACCACCTAAAGCAGTTTCAAACCGCGCCAGCCAACGCTTTTGAGCATCACAAATGGCTTGGGTCAGCGCGCTTTCGCCGGGACTGGCGGCTAAGAGTCCTAAGAGCGGTGTTTGGGTATAATCGCTCCGTTGCAGCCAACTCACACATTCATGCGCCAATTCCAACAAGACCGCGCCTGCGCGCTTGTTTTTGGCAAATTCGGAAGCGAGTCTGGCATCGACTTCGTCCGCAATAAAGCCGACAGCGGCAATCGCCAGTTCTTCTTTGCCGCCTGGGAAGTGATGATAAAGCGAGCCCTTGGGCAGGTCTGCCGCTTCGAGAATGTCAGAGATGGCAACGCCATGGTACCCCTTAGCTTGAAACAGCGACAGCGCTGCTGCAACCAGGCGCTCTTTCGAGCCCATCAGGGTGGGTGTTTCTACATCGTGATTTGTCATGGTTATTTTTCTGAAATGAGGACTTTAAAGGTGGCACTTGCCCGAGCAATGAGTGTGTCGTCTGCATAAATCAACGCATCGATAAGACCTGTTCTTCGTGAGGCTGTGACCACACGGGGCACAATAGAAATCCATTGGCCAATCTGGGCTATGTCAACATAGTCGACATGAAGGGCGGTTGTTACAATGCCTGAAACAGCTTGCGCCTTACTCTCATTGGCTTTGTCGCCTTTCAGACGCGCCATGCCGAGCGACAGGCCCATGGCATTATCCGCTAGCGCAGCAATCACACCCCCATGTAACAGCCCTCGCCCGTTGCAATGGCACGTATCAAGAATAAAGCCTAATTCATAAACGCCTTGATCGGTTCGTGCATAAAAGGGCTGCCACGGATCTGTAACGGGGCTCTTGCGGGTGTGAGGGGTAAACCCTGAAGGAATATCTGACATAAGCGCTTGATAGAGAAACTAGACCGTCTGGTCTAGTGTGGTGCTGGATTGAATAGAACGCGCCTATTTAGCCTTTTTCTCTTTCTTCTTTTTCTTCTTCTTGTCTTTTTTCTTTTTGCTCGTCGCTTTGGTTTCATCAAGATCTGCGGTCGGCATCGCCAAGCGCGTCAGAAGGTCAACGAACCCCGCCCGCTTGCTAGCAGGCAGACGGGCCAGCACCGCGGCGTCTACGTCGGCAAGCTTTGGCATAGCCTCTTGATACATCGTACGGCCGGTCTCAGTCAGAGTCACTGAATTGGCCCGGCTGTCTGTTGTCGACTTTGCTCGCTGGGTAAGCCCTTTGGCCTCCATCCGCGCAACCATTTCCGCCAGAGTGGAACGGTCAATGCCGGTGCGACCCACCAACTCGCTTTGCGAGACGCCATCTTGTTCGGCTAGCACCGCTAGGACTGCAAATTGGCGCTGGGTCAGGCCATTGGCCCCCAGGGCAGCGGCGTGCAGATCGGCTGCAGCCTGTTGTGCCCGATGCAGCAAATGGCTGGGTGAGGCATTCAGCGCGAAAGATGTGGCGGCAGAGCTTTGTTGTGCTCTGGGTTCGCCTGACCCGGCATCTGGTTGCACGGGCGACTCTTCTTGATCTTGAACACTCATCTCGCTACTCGCCTGCTTGCCCCAATAATGGGTTCATTTCACTCCGTCAGCGTCCTATCATTGATTTTTGACGGCTGCGCGACACCTCTTTAGCTATACATGATCCTTTCAAGGAATAAGTCACCCGATGCCAACCAATTTCTCGTTACAAATCCCGGCCGGAGAGGATCGCATGCGGCAAGTCTGCGATACGTGTGGCTTCATCAATTATGTGAACCCGAAGATTGTGGCCGGGGTTGTCGTTGATGATGGGCACGGCCGCGTTCTTTTGTGTCGGCGGGCTATTGAGCCGCGCTATGGCTTCTGGACGGTACCCGCAGGCTTCATGGAAGAACGGGAAACCACGGCCCAGGGCGCAGCTCGGGAGGTTTGGGAGGAAGCCCGCGCCAAGGTCTCCATCAACGCGCTTCTTGGCATTTATGAAGTGCCGCGCATTAGCCAAGTCCATTTTATGTATCGCGGCACGCTCAGTGAAGACGGTTTTGCGGCCGGGCCAGAAAGCCTTGAAGTGGCGTGGTTTGCCTTTGAAGACATTCCTTGGGACCAATTAGCTTTTCCAACGGGCGTTTGGGCGCTCAAGGATTGGGCAAAGGTACAGGATCAAGCCAATTTTGTCCCATTTTCAAACCCGCCGGGCAGTGAGCATATGACCCATCCACGCCAGCCCGCTGGCGAATAAGCGCGTTCGCTTAGATAGGGTCTAGCTCCAGATAAAGAAAAGGCCCGAACCTGGCAGGAGGCCTAAAGGCAGCTCAAGACAGGTCGGGCCTTATTGGACTTTTTTGGTGGCAGGGTCAGGTCAGCACGAACCGATCGACCGACCCCTACCAAACCGGTTTAGTTCAATGCATCTTTCAACGCTTTGGAAGCTTGGAACTTCGCAACAGTTGCCGCTTTGATTTCGACGGTCTCGCCAGTCGAAGGGTTGCGGCCTTGGCGTGCGTCGCGCTTCGAAACTTTAAACTTGCCGAGGGGGGCCAAAGTAACTTCTCCGCCAGCCTTCAGGCTTTTCACGATCGCTGCAGTCAGCGCGTCAATCGCAGTATTGGCTTTGTCTTTCGTGATGTCAGCAGCTTCTGCGACGGCGTCGATCAAATCTTTTTTGCTCATTGTCGTTTCCTTAGTCATTGGCTGCAGCACCCAAGGCGGATCGCGGCAGCGTTGCGCACCCGTCCGTAACCAGAGGGATGCAATGGCCGCAAGCAATGGCGCTTCGGGTCCAAAGGTCAAGGCCATCTTGAGGTACGAAACCCCAGATTCTGCTGAGAATCATGGGGTTTCGCTGACAATTATCGGTGATCAGGCCGCGCAAGCACGGAATCCCGCCTCAATTTCTGCCCGAACAAGTGGGTCGGCGAGGTTTCGTCCGATCAACACGAATCGGCTTTCACGAACCGAATCAGCAGGCCACGGCCCCTGATAATCGCCCTCCAACATCATATGGACACCATGGATGATGTAGCGTCGTGGGTCATCGCCCATCTGAAGGACGCCCTTGAGACGCAAGATGTCGAGGCCGCGACTGCCAACGAGCTCGGACAGCCAAGCATCAAACAATTCCTCCGACAAGGGTGCGCTCACGCGCATGGCAATCGAGTCAATCCCCTCATAATGGCTATGCGCGTGATCATGGTGGTCGTGCCCGTGATTATGTCCGTGATCGTGATCGTTGTGGTCATGATGGTGCGGTTTGGGCAGAAAATGCGGATCAAGGTTCATCGCCCTGTCCAACGAAAAAGCTCCAAGATCGAGAATGGCGTTTAGGTCCACGAGCGAGCGCGAAGTTGTCACCACCTTCGCCCCACGATTGAGCCGCTGGATGATCGCTTGGGCAGCTTCGAGTTGTTCTGGGCTGGCAGCATCAATTTTATTCAGCACAATGACGTCAGCAAAGGCAATTTGCTCAACCGCTTCATGGCTGTGTTCGATCTGACCAGCGATATGGACGGCGTCGACAACGCTCACCACGGCATCGAGATAGGCGCGGTTCTTGATCTCATCATCGGCAAAGAAGGTTTGGGCGACAGGGGCTGGGTCTGCAAGACCAGTTGTCTCAATGATGACCCCGTCAAAGGTCTGTCCCCGACGGAACAAGGCCCCGAGAATCCGGATGAGGTCACCACGCACCGAACAACAGACACAGCCGTTGTTAAGCTCGAAGATTTCTTCGTCCACGTCCACAATCAAGTCATGATCAATCCCGATTTCACCAAACTCGTTGACGATCACGGCATAACGCTTTCCGTGCGGCGCTGTCAGAATATGGTTCAAAAGAGTCGTCTTTCCGGCTCCTAAATATCCAGTCAGCACGGTTACAGGGACCTTGGCTGTCGAGTCACTTTGCATGTCTTAGTTCGCCTTGCATCTCGCTTTTAGAGTGAGTTCCTAGTCAGCTATAGCCAAAAACGTATGTGTAGTCTCGGGTAACGCACTTAGAAAGACTTCGAAGGTGGACAGCTAGGTATCGTTAATCTATCCACCCGCCGCAAGATCGCTTTCAAGCGGCATTTCGGCGAGGGCACCACCAGTTTCTGCACAAGTGTACAAGACTTGTGTCCTTCGAAAGCTAACCAATGCTGTACCAACATAGGACTTTTACTTCCGGGCCTACAACTTGCATTGAGGCAACGCACACGTCTCAATTTGGGGCAAAGGTGCTTTAGATGAACAATATTACCGCAGGGTTTGGTGCCGATCTTGCAGCGGTCAGTTTGTACCGACCAGTGCCCATCAAAGAGCTTTCGGATTCTGCCCGCAGTGTACCTAAGCGCCTGTTTGATATCGCCTGTTCATGCATCGGATTAGTCTTTCTAGCCCCCCTTTTGATTGCGATCTCTATCGTGATAAAATTGACAGGGCCTGGCCCCGTCTTGTTCAAACAACTTCGCACTGGCTTGGGTGGAAAAGCCTTTGTGATCTACAAATTTCGCACAATGTCCACGCTAGAAAATGGTAGCCGGGTTGTGCAGGCCTGCCGTGGAGACAGCCGTATCACGCGGGTCG
Source organism: Hyphomonadaceae bacterium (assembly GCA_040383035.1). Lineage (GTDB taxonomy): Bacteria > Pseudomonadota > Alphaproteobacteria > Caulobacterales > Aquidulcibacteraceae > Aquidulcibacter. The sequence continues at coordinate 5,463 of JBEIEG010000180.1, forward strand.
GCTCGTTCCTTCGTCGTTCCAGTTTGGATGAGTTGCCGCAATTGTGGAATGTCCTAATTGGCGACATGTCGATTGTTGGGCCACGCCC
>JBEIEG010000181.1:0-5472 GCA_040383035.1 Hyphomonadaceae bacterium
ACGGTCGATCACGGAGATGTGGTCAAGAGAATCGGACCAGCGCTTGCAAACTGGTGGGTTTCACGATAGCGGGCCGCCATGTTTAACTTTGACCTCGTCGCAGCAAACCTTCTCTCGCCCGCTGTCATCTGTTTCGCTGTTGGTGCCTTTGCCGCTTATGTGAAGAGCGACTTACGCGTCCCACAGCAAGTGCACGAGACAATCTCGATGTACCTCTTGTTCTCGATTGGCCTTAAAGGCGGGATCGCGCTTGATAATTCGGCGGGCGCTTCGATGTTGCTGCCTTTCCTAGCGACTATCTTGATGGGCGTATTAACGCCGACAATCGCCTTTTTTGTGGCCCGACAGATCGGCAAACAAAGCATCGTCGACTCCGGTGCGATGGCCGCACATTTCGGCTCGGTCAGTGCCGTGACCTTTATGGCCGCCTTGAACTTCGCGACATTGAGTGGGTTTCAGATCGAAGGTTATCTGACAGCGCTGCTGATTGTGCTGGGGGTGCCCGGTATCATTATCGGCATCGTGCTGGCGCGCCTTATGTCCGAAAATCGCACCATCAGCGTAAATCATGTGCTACGTGAAGCAATCACCAGCAAAAGCGTGATGCTGATGGGCGGCGGGTTGCTGGTTGGCCTGTTGACCGACGCCAAAGGGATTGAAGCGGTCTCCACCGTGTTTATTACGCCCTTCCAAGGCGTTTTGGCTTTCTTCTTGTTGGAACTTGGCGTGGTTGCTCTTAAGCGCCTGCGGGAATCGAAGGCGCCCTTGCCCTTTATGCTGGGCTTTGGCATCACCATGCCCATCGTCTTTGGGACGATTGGCTTGATAGTCGGCCACTACGCTGGCTTCTCGGTTGGCGGCACGGCCGTTTTCGCGACCATGGCGGCAAGTGCTTCTTATATCGCCGCCCCTGCTGCGGTGCGGATGGCCATGCCGGAAGCGAACGAGGGCCTTTACCTCACCACCTCGATCAGTATCACCCTGCCGTTCAACATTATCATCGGGATACCTGCCTACTTCGCGGTCTCGGCGATGATAAGCGATTGGCCGACGCTAGCGAGCTTAATGCCCTAATCCGCAGCCCGTGGGTCTGCGCGCACCCAGCCGCGTTCATGGTTGAACAAGTCCAACCCGCCAGTGGCGATGTCAAAGCGCGCGCCTTCTAGATTGAGGGTGCCTGCTGCGACTTTTTCCGCGACAAAAGGGAAGCTCAACAAGTTCGACATTGAAAGCTCTACGCTCGCGCGTTCGCACGGCTCGATCTCTTCGGTGTTTAAGGCCACAACGACAGGGACCAGCACATCGATCCATTGATTGACGAACCGCATCGTTTGGCCGTCTTGGCTAGCCTTTGTGCCCCACCGCCCCCGGTTGATCGCAGCTTGGACGCCGCCACAGCGGGCATGGCCCATCACAAGGATCGTCTTTACCCCAAGGGCTTGGACGGCAAATTCAATCGCTGCTGAGGTTCCGTGCAAGCCTTCGCCTTGCTCAAAAGGCGGCACAAGGGCGGCCACATTGCGCACGACAAACAACTCACCCGGCGAAACGTCAAAGATTTGGCCGGGATCGGCACGAGAGTCGGAACAGGCAATCACCAACAAGCGCGGGGTTTGGCCATCGGCCAATTGTTCATAGAGTTCGCGCTGGTGCGGCCAAGCATCTCGGCGAAAACGGCTATAGCCTTCCAATAATCGATCCATCAGAAACCTATAGCCTTACCTGTCTGGGGATGGGAAGGCTTAATTGGCGCGTGTCACATGAAGGACCGCGCCTTCAACCCCTGTCACCACCAAAACACTGCCACTGGTTGGTTCGGCCCCGTCATAGGTTTTCGCCGCCCATTCCGTGTCGCCTAAACGAACCCGACCCATGCCGCTAACAAAGTCATCAACCGCAATCGAAGTTTGCCCAATATGACGCTGAAGCGGGGAGTTTAGGGTAGGATCTTCGGATGGTGTCGTGTCTGGTTTGAAAAACCGGCGCCCCGCAACAGTCGTTGCCAATGCAAACAAGGCAAAGGCAACCATTTGCAACGGCAGACTTGCTTCAGGGAAGATCGCGGCAAGTGCGGCCGTTAGGGCTGCCGCTGTCGCAATCCAAAGCAAATAAGCCGTACCGGTCAACAATTCAGCGGCCAAAAGCGCCGCCCCAATGCCAAGCCAAGTCCACGCGCCAAAGCCTGCCCAATTACTGATAAGTGCATCCATGGTCTTAGCCCTTCGTGGTTGGAACAGCGGTGCGGCTTTGACCCTGAGTTGCCGTGCCGGACATGGTCAATTGACGGACGCCTTCGATCGCTGAGGCAATCGCGCTCAATTCGGTTGGCACGATCACCGTGCGCTGTTGCGGCGATGAGGCCAGCTTACCAAAAGCCTCCACATAGGATTGGCCGAGGAAGTAATTGAGGGCATTGACGTCGCCGGCCGAGATTGCGTCCGACACCATGCGCGTTGCGTTGGCTTCAGCCTCTGCTGCCCGTTCACGGCCTTCTGCGTCCCGGAAAGCGGATTCCTTGCGGCCTTCTGCTTCCAGAATAACCGCTTGCTTATGACCTTCGGCACGCAGAATGGCTGCCGCCTTTTCGCCTTCGGCAGACGTGATTTCGGCCCGACGCTCCCGCTCTGCCTTCATTTGCTTGGCCATCGCTTCATTGAGGTCCGAAGGAGGCGACAAGTCTTTAATCTCAATCCGCACGACTTTGACGCCCCACGGATTGGTGGCAGCATCAATCGTCTGCAACAGCTTGGCGTTGATGGTGTCTCGCTGGGACAAAACTTCGTCCAATTCCATTGAGCCGATGACGGTGCGCAAATTGGTTAGCGATAGATTGGTGATCGCCAAGCGCAAATCCTCGACCTCATAGGCGGCTTTGGCGGCGTCAAACACTTGGGTGAAGACCACAGCGTCGCAACGCACCATCACGTTGTCACGCGTGATCACTTCTTGGCGCGGGACGTCCAAGACGCTTTCCATCATGGAAATCTTACGGCCGATTTGGTCCATAACCGGGGTAATGAAGTGAATGCCAGGATGTAGGGTACGCAAATAGCGACCAAATCGCTCCAACGTGTACTGGCGACCTTGAGGAACGATTTTGACAAATGTGGTGACAAAAATGACCGCCATAACAACCAAAACGGCGGAGAACCAAAAAAATTCCATGAATTACCCTCCTAATCAGGGCCAATGAAGTGCCGGCCAAACAGCGGTACGAAACATGGTACCAAGCCTACCCTAAATCATTGCCCGCGAGGGATATGTGTATTGCCAAACCAGATTGAAAGGGCCCGCTCGTTTTCCTGTGGATAAAATGGTGAATAAATTTGTGGATAGTCCGGATACCGCTGATTCTATGCGTGAATCTCAATTTTGCGCCATCAAAAAAACTTCTTGTCAAAATAAAAATCAGGCGTAGTCTTGGTTTCACGGAAGCAAGAGCGGGAGTGCAAAGTTAGCAAGGCGACAAAAGAAGAAAACGCCTTCCAATAGGTGGGGTCAACAGAGTCTAATTCTAACGAATACTTCTGAAGGCGAAGCGAAAGCTATACCTAGCACTTGAGTCCGTCGCACTCAACTTGTTGAGAGCAGGCCGCACGGGGAAACCGGTGCGGCCTTTGTGCGTTTGGGGCGAATGAGCCTGCCTTGCGCAAGCCATTACTTTGGCTTTGGTAGCCGTGGTGTGATGTCCGCTTCAGCTGGCGAAAGAAGTTTTAATCGCGCTGAGGAAGGCTTGAACCGTTGGTGACGGCGCTTGGGCGGCGTGCGTCACCGCACTGATTGCAAAAAATGCTTCACCCGGAAAGGGGAGGGTACGACACGCTCCTTTAGCGACCAAGGGTGCTGCAACTGAAGCTGGCAACATGGTGACAATATCAGACCGCATGGCCAATTCGAGGCAGGCGCTTTGATTCAAGATTCGGTATTTTGGAAACCCTTGCTGCCGCAATAACTCGCGTTGTTCAAACGGCAGGGCGTTTTGAAACCTATTATCAAACCCGGCGATGGCCCAATCGAAGGCCAAGATGGCCTGGAGGGAGCCATCAGTTTCTTCAATAGGATGGCCGGGCCGAAATACGACTTGATAGGGCTCAGAAGCCAGTCTTTGGAGTTTAAGTTCGCTTCGGTTTTTCAGGCTTTCAATGGTCGTCGAATGAAACAATAAAAGATGCGCCTGCCTGCGGAGCAGTCTCTCACTGGCAAGGTCCGGTGGCATGGTTTCGATTTGTACGGCCACTTGGGGATGGGTTTTGCGAAACTCCAACAGGGCTCCATGCATCAGCGTATCGATGACGGCCGGACCGCATACGAGGTTGAGTTGTAACTCCCCTGCGATCGCGTCGGCTCGGACCTTTTCGGAGTGCGCCAAAAGATCAGAGGCTGTGAGCGCCAATCTTCGGCCAGCCTCGGTCGGAATAATTGACCGAGTCGTGCGATCAAACAGCCGCACATCCCACTTTGCCTCTAGGGTTTGGATGCTTTTGGTCAGCGCGGAATGGGTGATCAACAACTCCTCCGCCGCGCGGGAGAAGCTGCCCAAACGATAGACCGCTTCGAACCTCTGGATCAGGACAAGATCAATAGACATGTTCCAAGATATACATAATATAGGATTATTATTCAATTGTAGGCGTTAAAGAGTTCGCCTAACCTCCCCGGGAAACGCGAAAAGCGAGCTATAAGCGGCACTAGGGGGAAGCGAATGACGACCACCGACTTCATTCACGGAAATATCGGCCTTTACTCGGCGATCTTCTTTTTCACGCTTCTTGGCATCGAATTGATTGCGATCAAGCTGTTTCGGGCAAAGGGCAAAATGCCCGCCAAAGATGCTTCTTTGGGCGTTCTGACAGGCGTCTTGAGTGACCCGGTCAACGCGATGTCGGCTTTTATTACGTTGGGCATCCTATCTTTGGCTCAGCCGTTCCAATTTTACTCGATACCGATAAACCCGTTGACGTTTTTGGTCTGCTTCATCCTCGATGATTTGCGCTTTTATTGCCATCACCGGGTTGCCCATCGCTGTCGGTGGGTTTGGGCCATGCATGTCGTTCATCATTCCAGTCAGGAATACAATCTGGCGGTCGCCCTCAGACAGGGCTGGACCAAGCATTTCACGGGCACCATGCTATTCAAAGTACCGTTGGTTTTGATTGGCTTTGACCCGGTGATGGTGACCTTCTGTGGCGTGCTGAATGCCACGTACCAATTCATGTTGCACACCGAGACTGTCCATAAGCTACCTCGCTGGTTTGAAGCAGTCTTCAACACGCCGTCGCATCATCGGGTGCACCATGCGACCAATCCGCAATATTTAGACGCTAATTATGCGGGGACCCTGATCATTTGGGACCGGCTCTTTGGAACCTTTGTCGCTGAAGACGAGGCAGACCGACCCGTCTATGGACTGGTCAAAAACCTGAACACCTTCAACTTGTTCACGATCCTGACGCACGAATATATCGGCATTGC
>JBEIEG010000182.1:0-5460 GCA_040383035.1 Hyphomonadaceae bacterium
AAGCTATTTCCGAGCTTGCACTCGAAGCCGTGGGTGTATCGGGTATTCCGTTTGTCGCCGACAGCTGGGGCATTTTGGATGGGCGCTCGAACGACCCATTCCCCGTGCCAGACTATGCGGTGGCAGTGGCCCCGTCCTATTTCAACTATCGTAAGACCTCGATTTATGCCGGGTCTAACGAAATCCAGCGCAACATCATGGCGAAAATGGTGTTGGGCCTGTAAGGGCAAAACAGACCCTCAGAGCGTCGGTGCTGTTTCAGTGCCGACGCTCTGATAAAGGCCTATACAACACAACCCAAAGTGGGTTATGCTTGCGATATGGACCTGCCGACTATTCCCCCCGAACTCCCCATTACCCTTGGCCCCGATGAGGCCAAGAGCCTGCCGACTTGGCGCGCCGCCTTCTCTGAGCGCACGGCCGAACTTATGGCGAAACTAGCGCTCCTAGCCTATGAATCTGATCCCGAAAAACTGTCTCAATTACTTAAAGCAGGCCAGTTTAAGCTCCTCGCTACGTATGACCAAGACGGCAGCCAAGCTTTCCTTGCGCGCACCGACGACCTTTCGGTGGTTGCCTTTCGAGGCACCGATTCCTATCGCGATTGGAAGACCAATTTGATGAGCGAAGCTGTGCTGGTCGACACGCGTTTGGGCAATGTCGAGATCCATAAGGGCTTTATGAACGCCTATAATCTGATCGGTGCTCAACTGTTGGAAGACGTGAACCGCCTCGTGCCAAATTCAAAAGGGCTATATTTGACGGGTCATAGTCTAGGCGGTGCGATGGCGCAGATTGCCTCGACGCGTTTAGAGCGTGACAATCTGGCCGCCTGCTATACATTTGGCGCACCGCGGGTAGGTGACCACGCGTTTGACCGCTTGGTTGTTTGTCCGCACTATCGGATTGTCAACGGCTGGGACCTAGTCACCACCTTACCGCCGCCAATTCTCACACCCTATCAACACACAGGCGATACCCGCCGTTTATCGAGACTTGGCAAGCCAATTACGCGGCGTGACCGCCGTCCATTTGAAAAAATCTTCCATACGATTATTGGGCTTATCTCGTTCGTCTTTGGAAATCCGCGCCTGCTGGATGATCATCGAATGGAAGCTTATATCGACAAAATAAAAGCCGCCCGCGCCTTGAGAGGGGAGGCGCGGGTCGGCGGGATGTTTGATTAAATTTTGAGATTGCTTGTCAGCTAGGATCAGCCGCCAGAAAGCTTACGCATGAACTTGCCGGTTTGACCGCCGCCCTGCTCATAGGCTTCATGACCGGCTGGGTCACAAATCTTGTCCCAATTGTCGCGAACTTCTTCGGCGGTGATGCCGTCATCCTTCAGGCAGATGCCGTCAGTTTCATAGATTTTCGCGACTGCGAATACGCCAGCGCCGGCGGACAGAACGGTGCCGGTTGGGGCGTCTTCGCTGACCAGAAACATCACGCCGGGGGTAACATATTCTGGCTTCAAAAGGTCCAGCATTTGTGGCGGCATCAAGTTTTCCGTCATGCGGGTCGCCGCAACCGGGCTGATCGCATTGACCTTAATGTTGTTCTTCGCACCTTCGATTTTCAGCGTATTCATGAAGCCATAAAGTGCGAGCTTGGCTGCGCCATAATTGGTCTGACCGAAATTGCCATACATGCCGCTCGACGAGGTGGTGACAACGATGCGGCCATAGTTTTGGGCCTTCATGATTTCCCACATCGCCTTGACTGGCTTGACCGTCCCCATCAGGTGGACATTCATGACAACGTCAAAATCGGCGATTTCCATTTTCGAGAAACTCTTGTCGCGCAGGATGCCAGCGTTGGCGATCAAGATGTCGATCCGGCCCCATTTTTCCATGACTTGGGCAACCATGTTGGCCACGCCTACATCGTCGGTGACAGAGGCACCATTGGCGATGGCTTCGCCGCCAAAGGCTTGAATTTCTGCGACCACGGCTTCGGCTGCGGCTGAGTTGCCGCCCGTTCCGTCCATCGCGCCGCCCAAATCATTGACGACAACCTTGGCACCACGACGGGCCAATTCGAGGGCGTGTTGCTTACCCAAGCCACCACCGGCACCAGTTACGATGGCGACTTGGCCGTCAAAGCGAATATCTGACATGTGAACGTCTCCTGAGCATGTTGGCTTATAAGGATTTGCGCATTGCCATGCCCACCACTTCCGCTCGCGTCAAGGGAAACTGACATGGCAGCGGGTGTAATTTTCTGCCTCTAGAGCCTCCCCTCGGCTTTTGTGATTGGATCGAACGGAGTAACACGGATCCAGGGTCGGCGTATGGTACGCCGCACCCACCAAGGACATGATATCGATGCAATCGAAACTCTTGATGGCTGTTAGCGTTGCGACGCTAGCCTTTTCCAGCCCCGCCTTCGCCGATGAAGGCATGTGGACATTTGATGCGTTCCCAGCCGCCAAAATGAAATCGGCCCATGGTTTTGCCCCCGATCAGGCGTGGCTGAGCAAGGTTCAACAGTCCGCTGTGCGCTTGTCGTCGGGCTGTTCGGCCAGTTTTGTTTCCGATAGTGGTTTGATCCTGACCAATTGGCATTGCGTGTCCAGCTGTGTGGCCGATTTGTCGAGCGCCGATAAGGATTACGGCCTGAACGGGTTCTTGGCCGCTGCTTTGACCGACGAGAAGACTTGCCCTGGCGTGGAAGCGGAAGTGCTGGTCAGCATTGTTGATAACACCGCTAAGGTGAAAGCTGCGACCGCCGGTGTTGAGGCCAGCAAAGTCGCCCAAGCGCGTAGCGTTGCCATTGCCAAGCTGGAAGAAGAAGCGTGCAAGAATGACGATAAGGAATTGTTCCGTTGCGACATGATTTCCTTGTTCCGCGGTGGTCAGTACAAGATCTACAAATATCGCACCTATAAGGATGTGCGTTTGGTCTTCTCGCCAGAAAACGCCATGGGCTTCTTTGGCGGCGACCCAGACAACTTCAATTTCCCCCGCTATAATTTAGACGGCGCTTTCCTACGTGCCTATGAAAATGGCGCACCGGTCAAAACCCCAACCCACCTTGCTTGGACGACTGAAACCCCTAAAGATGGTGAGATCGTCTTTGTTGCAGGCAATCCGGGCTCCACCGAGCGTCTGCGCACCACCACCCAATTGAAGTTTGAGCGCGACATGCGCTTGCATACCCGCCAATTGGTGCGGGCCGAGCTTCGCGGCCGCCTCGTCGAATATCGCACCAAAAGCGATGAGGCCAAGCGCTCGGCTGAAGACATGCTGTTTGGGATCGAGAATAGCTATAAGGCCCAATATGGCCAGCAACGCTCGCTGATGGACCCACAGTTTTTCGCAATCAAAGAGCGCGAAGAAGCGGAACTGAAAGCCAAAGTACGCGCCAATCCAAAGCTTCTGGCTGAAATTGGCGACCCGTGGGCACAGATCGATGCAGCCGTTTTAAAGCAACAAGACCTATTCTGGGAACATGAATTCTTGGAAGCCCGCGCTGGCTCGATCTCGAGCCTCTATGGTACCGCCCGCGCACTGGTCCGCATGTCTAACGAGCGCGCCAAGCCTTTGGCAGAGCGTTTACCCGGCTATTCAGATGCTGCGATCGCGCAAATGGAAAAGCAAATTCTGACGGAAGCGCCAATCTACAAGGATATGGAAGTTATCGGTCTGGAATTGTGGCTTTCGAAAGCGCGTGAATATCTGACGGCTGACAATCCATCTATCAAGCGCTTGCTAGGTACTGAAAGCCCCGAGGGCATTGCAGCGCGCGGTATTGCGGGCACAAAACTCGATGATAAAGCGGTTCGTGAAGCCCTGATCAAGGGTGGCAAGGCCGCTGTTGATGCTTCAAATGACCCACTTATCGTATTGGCCCGCCGTGCTGAAACCGATGCGCGGGCGCTGTCGGTCCGGATGAACCAAGAGGTCAATGGCCCCTTGTCGCAAGCCGCTGAAAAGATCGCTAAGGCACGCTTTGCGGTTTATGGGGCTGATGTCTATCCAGACGCTACTTTCACACTGCGTCTGTCTTATGGCGTCGTGAAAGGCTGGACCTACGCGGGCGTCAACGTGCCATCGACCACGACGATTGGTGGCTATTTTGAGCGCGCTTCTGGCGAATTCCCGTTCGTCGCAGCCCCCTCGTGGCTGGCCGCCAAGCCAAGCTTGAACTTGGCCACGCCGTTCAACATCTCGACCACCAATGACATCATTGGCGGCAACTCAGGTTCGCCTCTGATCGACCGCCAAGGTCGTGTGGTGGGTGCGGCGTTTGACGGCAATATCCACTCGCTCGGTGGTAATTATGCCTATGACGGTCGATTGAATCGCACGGTATCGGTCACCACCGCGGCCATCACCGAAGCCTTGACCAAAGTTTATAAGGCAGACCGTTTGGTGACTGAGTTGAAGGCCAAATAGGCTGCTCGATGACCATAATGTGACTGGGGGAGTTTAAGTGTAAGCCTAGGCTCCCCCGTCGCATCAAGCTATGGGTCGAGCCAAAGCGGCGACAGAAGGAAAGTTCTCATGATGGTTCGTAAGGCTCACTTGGCTCTTGCAGGTTTAGCGCTAATGGTGGCCAATGTTGCGGTCCCAGCTGTGGCGCAAGCCCAAGCCAGTTCGCCAACGGCTATTGTACCCGGCCCGACGCCGGTGACTCGAGCGCTTGCGCTTCCCGCTGCAGTCAGCGTCACGCCCCAAACCATGGTGGCGGACCTCGAAGCACCCTGGGGCCTGGCTTTTCTGCCCAATGGCGACCTCTTGGTCACTGAGCTTTTGGGCAAATTGCGTTATGTGAAAGCCGGTACGAACTGGAGCCTAGAGGCCGAAGAAATCAAAGGTGTCCCGACCGTTACAGCTGCTGGCCAAGGCGGCCTCATGGATGTGACCCTGCACCCCAATTTCGCCCGCAATAAACTGATCTACTTAAGCTTTTCAGTCGGCGATGAAGCGGCAAACCGTACTCGCATCGTGCGCGCTAAGCTCGAAGGTCGCGCCTTAACCGACGTGCAGACCATCTTTGAAGTGACGCCAGCCAAGTCGCGCTTTCAGCACTTTGGCTCGCGCTTTACGTGGTTGCCAGATCAGACTTTGTTGATCAGCATTGGCGACGGGGGTAATCCACCTAATTCTTTGGACGGCAGCTTTATCCGCAATCAGGCCCAGAACCTCGGTAGTCATTTGGGCAAAATCGTTCGGATCAAGGATGATGGCTCCATTCCAAAGGACAATCCATTTCTAAACACGCCGGGCGCGCGGCCTGAGATTTATTCTTATGGCCACCGCAACTCTCAAGGCTTGGCGCGCGATCCGGTCTCGGGTCGCATTTATGCAACTGAACATGGCAGCCAAGGTGGGGATGAATTGAACCTGATCCTGTCCGGCCATATTTAGGGTTGGCAAAATGTCACCTTGGCCGTCGAATACGGCGCCGCCGGGCCCCCCATCACCCCCAATCAAAGCGGCTCGGGTCTGGTTG
>JBEIEG010000183.1:0-5425 GCA_040383035.1 Hyphomonadaceae bacterium
CCTAACCAATAGGGTGCCCCCCGCTGTCCAAGCCCTTCAGGCACGTGCGATCACGGCCGCACTCCATGGCTTAAAGTCACAGGCGACCAGCTATGAAGATTTGGCCGCTTTGATTACCCAATTCGCCCGCTTGATCGGCGCGGGATTGGATTTGACGACACCTGCTTAGCGAAAGCAGGCATTGCCTTCCCAGCGGAAACTTTCAACCTTTTTATCGCTGGCGACCACAAAGCGGCGGATGCAATTTTGATTGACCGTGTAGACGGGGGATGAATTCGTTACAGGCACGGATTCACTGTATTGCACTGTGCGCACATTGCCTGCGGCGTCCGTCTCCGTGCGGAAGCGGGTGACCTCGCGAAAGCTGGTATAGCTTTCCCCGCCTTGGGTGCTGGTGCGCTTTTGCTCGTACTGCAGCACATCGCGGCCATCGGTCAGCTTGTAGGACGATTGAGGTGGGCCAAAAGCCAATACCAATTCGTCGGCCGATTTGCCAACAAAGCGTTGCGCCATCTGGTCTTCATAGGCTTTTGCCCGCTCTTCAAACGGAACGGTCTCGCAAGCGGCGGTGAAGGCCAAAAGCCCGCACGCCAGCATGATTTTCATCGGCTTCATTGCCTGTCTCCTGCTATTTGCGTCCCTCTTAAGAGCCAACTAGGTCGCCTAGCCGCTTGAGCCAAGCTGTTTGACCTAGTCGACCAATTTTTGCATCAGATAGGTTGCCACCAAAGCCCGCTGCTTGGCACTTTCGACCAAGTTTGCTGCTGCAGAGTGACCGCCATCGATATTCTCATAATAAAGGAACGGCATGCCCAAGCTCTCCATCTTGGCTGCGTACTTGCGCGCATGACCGGGATGGACGCGGTCGTCCTTGGTTGAGGTCAGGAAGAAGGCCTCTGGGAAGGGGCTCGTCTTCTTCAAATTCTGATAGGGGCTGAATTGCTCCAACCAAGGCCGCTCAGCCGCCACATCGGGGTCGCCATATTCATCCACCCAGGACGCGCCCGCCAAAAGCTTGTGATAGCGCAGCATGTCCAGAAGCGGCACTTGGCAGACGACGGCTTGGAAAAGTTCTGGCCGCTGGGTCATCATCACACCCATCAGAAGACCACCGTTGGAGCCGCCTTGAATGCCCAGTCGACGCGGGCTGGTGATTTTGCGCGCAATCAGGTCTTCAGCTACGCCAATGAAGTCATCATAGATCACTTGGCGCTTGCCCTTCAGGCCAGCCGTATGCCACGCGGGGCCAAACTCACCCCCGCCACGGATGTTGGCCAAAACATAAACGCCGCCGCGTTCGTTCCAAAGCTTGCCATTCATCGCGGAGTAATTTGGCAAAAGCGAGACTTCAAAGCCGCCATAGCCATAGAGCAGGGTGGGCGCGGTGCCGTCCAATACCAATCCCTTTTTCGCAATCACGAAATAGGGGATTTTGGTGCCATCTTTCGAGGTTGCCTCATACTGATTGACCTCAAGATTTGACGCATCAAAGCGAGCAGCTTGGGCTTGAACCGTTGCAGGCTTGTCGCTTGGCTTGGCCGCAAACAAGATCGACGGTGGCGTGATGAAGTCATTGTAGGAGAAGAAGGCCTCTTCCTGGCGAATGCCGGCATCGACGACAGAAGCCACACCATTGGCCGGCAGGGCAACCGGCTTAAACGACCAAACGCCCTTTGCGTTCTGGGTGTAATAGCGAACGGCACTTTTCACATTGGTGGACAAGGTGAGGTAAAGGCCCGTTTTTGCCATGGTCACATCTTGCAAGGCCTCACGCGGGCCAGGTGCGTAGATGGTCGTGGTGGAGACAACTCCCGATTTGGCCTTCAAGGCAGCCAAAGGTGCGCTAACCAAAGAGCCAGCCGCAATCGTCTTCTTGGCACCCCGGGGTCTCCAGTCCTCTTGCAGGGTTAGATAGACCTGACCAGCGCGCAGACCTTGCAAGCTATGCTTGCTGGGCAAGTCGAGCTTGGAGACCGTGCTGTCGGCATTCAGATAGAAGGTCTCCGTCGTGAAGAAGGTGGGCGCGCGGTTGATGAAGTGATGGTAGCGCGTGCCGTCATCGACACGGAACGCAGCCACAGCCACGTCCTTTTCCGTGCCGCGATAGACTTCAACAGCGTCTTCAAGCTTTTGCCCGCGCTTTAAGCGTTTGACGATATAGGCATAACCGCTCTCCGTCATCGAGCCTGGGCCCCAGTCGGTTGAAACCAACAATGTGTCTTTATCGACCCAAACAGCCCCGGATTTGGCTTCTGGCAGCTCAAAGCCACCTGCGACGAACGACCGTGTCTTTACGTCCCATTCGCGCTTAGTATCGGCATCCTTGCCGCCATTGGATAGGTCCAGCAATAAGCGGGTGTTCCAGATGTCATGTGGGTCGAGTGGATTGCTGCCCTGATAGACCCAATTCTTGCCCTCATCCTTGGCTAGCTTATCAATGTCCAGCACGGTTTCCCAAGCAGGGCTGCCGAGGCGCCAAGCCGTAAAGTCTGCCCGCCGCCAAATGCCGCGCACGTGATTGGTGTCCTGCCAGAAATTGCTGATAAAGCCGTTGGCATAGGAGCCAAAGGTCAAGCGGTCTTTGGCGCGAATGATGTTGAGGGCATCTTCTTCAAGCTTCGCATAGCGGGGGTCTTGGGTCAGCTTAGGCAGCGAGCGGGCATTTTGCCCGCGCACCCACGAAAGGGCCTTTTCACCTTCAACTTCCTCAAGCCACAAAAATGGATCATTGCTCACCGCATCAGCGGCGGTTTGGGCGAGGGCGGATGTGTTCAACGTCAGAAATCCCAAAGCTGTGGTCGAAATGGCGGCCAATAGGTTGCGGCGGTTCATGTGATCCCCTCTATCTTGTGGGTATCACAAATAACCATTTCTGCCTGAGGTCAAGACGCAGAATTGTTACCAGAATTTTAGACTTTGTCTTTTGGCTCTTCGACCAGTGGATTGCCGTCTGCATCGGTGAAATATTTGGCCAAAAGTGCCAAGTTTACGACCCAGAAGATCATATTAATCGCCATATCGCCCCAGGTGTTATAGGTCACCCACGTTGCCAAAGGCTGGGTGCGCCATACCGCTTCATTGATGATGGCCAGCGCGATGTACATGAGGCCCGCGCGCTGAGCGAGGCCGTGCCAGACCGGCTCAGGCATGTGAAGCGCACCTGAAAACAAGGCCTTCAAAACATTGCGCTTAAACAAGACCGATCCCAACAAAATCAGACCGATTAAGGTGTAGACCAAAGTAGGCCGCATCTTGATGAAGATGTCATTCTTGAGCCACAGCGCCAAACCCGAAAAAACACCGATCATGGCAAAGGTGAATAGGCCCATCGGACTGACTTTGCGCTCTTTCCAATAAGAGAACGCAAAGCCCGCAATGGCCGCTGGAATGAACAAGAGAGTGGCAAACAAGACCGCCTGATCGCCACTCAGCGCACGCGCAAATTCCGGCACACCGTTCTTTTCCGCATGTTGATAGGACATGAAGAAGACAATTGCGGGGCCGAGGTCACTAACCAGCCGCACCCAACTCGCGCCGCCCTTTGATGCCGGGGCAGGTTCTTGCGTGCTCATGTCTTGCTTCCTTGCCAATTAGGGAGGGTTTCCATCCCGAACATCTCTTCATAGGTCTGGCGCGGCCGCACGACTTGCCACTGATCACCGCTGACCATGACTTCCGCCGCCAAGGGCCGTGAATTATAGGTCGAAGCCATGGCAAAACCATAAGCACCCGTACTCATGAAAGCCAACAACTCGCCCGCCGCAATCGCTGGCATCGGGCGCTGTTCGGCAAACGTGTCGCCCGTTTCGCACACGGGGCCAACCACATCGAGCGGGGCCAGATTGTCATGGTCGTCTGCCTTCTTGACCGGCAGCATCTGGTGATAGGCCTCATAAAGGGCAGGGCGGATCAGATCATTCATCGCCGCATCCACAACCAAGAACGACTTGCCACCATTGTCTTTCGTGACGATCGCGCGCGACAAAAGCACGCCAGCGTTCGCTGCGATCATACGGCCGGGCTCAAACTCCAGCTCCACGTCCAAATGACCAACCACGCGAGCCACCATCGCGCCATAGGCCGCAAGATCTGGGCCCGTGACGGTCTCATCATAAGTCGCCGCCAGTCCACCGCCTAAATCGAGGCGGGTAACCTTCAGCCCGCGTGCCCGAAGCCGCACGACACAGTCGGCCAGCTTTTGATAGGCCTTTTCCATCGGGGCAAAATCAATGATCTGGCTGCCAATATGGACGGACAGGCCAACAGGGTCTACGCCCGGTAATTGATCAGCGCGGGCATAGAGTTCTTCGGCTAGATCAAAGCTGACACCAAATTTGTTATCTGCTTTGCCGGTGGTGATTTTGGCATGCCCGCCGGCACCGACATCGGGATTGACCCGTATGCAGACCTGCTGAACCCTAGCGAGGCCCGCTGCCAAGGCAGAGATCCGGTCGAGTTCGCTGGCGCTCTCGATGTTGATTTGCCGCACGCCGACCGAGATCGCGTAAGCCAATTCTTGATCCGTCTTGCCCACGCCCGCAAACACAATCCCGTCGGGCGTTACACCGGCATTCAGCGCCCGGCGGATTTCGCCTTCCGACACCGTGTCTGCGCCTGCGCCCAAGGCTGCCAAGGTGGCGATCACTGCGCGATTGGTATTGGCCTTTACGGCATAGCAAATATGGACTGGCATATCGCCCATGGCGGCTTTGAACACCCGGTAATGGTGCTCGAGTGTCGCGCGGGAATAGATATGGACGGGGGTGCCAACAGCCTCGGCAATCTCTGCCAGCGGCACGTCTTCGGCATAAAGCGCGCCATCGCGGTAATCAAAGAAGCGCATGGCAGGCTTATTCGGGTGCGGTGGAAGGAGCTGAATTACCGGCTTTTTCTGCCTCTTCGGCCGCCTTCTTTGCCTTTGCCTTTGCCTCTTCCTCTTTTTTGGCTTGCTCCGCCTCATAGGCGGCCCGGTCTGGACCCCACATGGGTGGTGCGGTCTCTATGGGTCCCTTTATTCCACAGGCGCTGAGCAGACACAGTGCAATGCAGGCAAGGGTAAGGCGGGTTTTCATGGGCATTGTCTTTGCGGTCAAAGTTGGGGAAGAAACAGAGCTATAGAGCGAAACGGCCCAGCAATCAAAGGCGATCACGCATCCAACTGAAGGGCTTGGCGCAGACGCTTTACCTGCTCCTATACCCGTTTTGGGGCCGTCCCACCGTAAGAATCCCGCGCAGCCACAGAAGCCTCAACCGAGAGAAGTGCGATCACAGATGCATCAATGCGCGGCTCGATTGTCTGAAACGTTGCTAACGGCACATCGCAAAGCTCTGCAATGCCAGCGGCCTCAGCGGCTTTAACGACAGCGCCCGTTACATGATGGGCTTCGCGGAACGGCATATTGAGGACCCGCACCAGCCAATCGGC
>JBEIEG010000184.1:0-5298 GCA_040383035.1 Hyphomonadaceae bacterium
ACCGGGACGATTATCCCGAATGAAATGCTCGGCCGTATCAGCTTCTATTCCAACAAGCGTGATGGCTTTTTGAAGAACTTGGCCGGCAAGGACATGAATGATCAAAACAGCTATGGCGTGCGCGGCAAGCTGTTGGTTGCGCCGGAAGGTCCCCTGCAGCTAACCATTTCGCTGGAATATTCAAAGACCGACATCAATTGCTGTCAGCCGGTTTGGGACAATGTTCCAGAGGCCCTCTATGCGCGCTTTGCAACAGGCTCTCAGCAATATCCGTTTACCGGGACAGGGGCACCGCTTCCCCGCAATCAAGTTAAGGAGCAAGTGATTGCGGTCGATGGTGCCAGCACGTTCGAACAGGATCTCGTAGCGGGTAGTTTTGATTTCAGATGGAGATTTGGCGACGGGTTTGAACTGGCCTCGATCACGGCTGGCAGACAGGCCAATCAGATGTCTGCCTCGGATGTTGACTTCTCCTCACTCAATCTGATCAACTTCCCAGCCGTTGGACGCACAAATAGACATCTCAGTCAGGAATTCCGCCTGACATCACCGAAAGATAAGGCGCTGACTTATCTTTTAGGTGCTTACTTCTTCCAGAAGAATGTCGAGGAAACCAGCGCTTCGGTTATCAATCCCCAACTGGCAGCAATCGGTGGCGGGGGCATCTTCGCGCAATTTTCGCCAAGCGGCAATTTGATCAGAAACCGAAATGCTGCCTTGTTTGGCGAAGCAACTTGGGAGGTTTCCGAGAAGCTCAGCTTCACTGGCGGGCTGCGCTACAATTACGACGACAAGAAGATTAGCGCGTTTGCTGAACGGCTACGCCAAAACGGAACCCCCTTGTCGCCCCGTCAAACAATTCCCGATGACAAAACCCAACGCGATGGCGGTGAATGGACGGGCAAACTTGTCGCTCAATACGATTGGTCTAAAAACTGGAACACTTATGCCTCCTATACGCGTGGCTATAAGGCGTTTGGGATCAATGATGACGCCAACTTGCTGCGCAATATCCCCGGGGCTGACTACTTCTTCGATTCCGAAAAGGTTGACAATTTCGAACTGGGGACGAAGGGCTATATCGAGCCTATTCGCACGAGCTTGAGCCTTGTCCTATTCAACATGGACTATTCAAACTTCCAATCGCTTGCGTCTTTTGTCGATACAAACAATCAGCTTCGCTTCTTCCTGCAAAATGCGGCGAGTGTTGTGTCAAAGGGTGTGGAACTCGACTTTGTCTCGCGCCCAACAAAGCACCTGACCTTCTCCGGCGGGGTAACCTTCTTGGACGCCACATTTGACTCTTACCCTAATGCGCAAGGGCCGTCGGGAAAGATCGACTTGTCGGGCAAGCCCCTGTCCGATGCTCCGCAATGGTCCGCCAGTTTGGTCGGGCGCTATGAGCGGCCAATTGGCCAGAATCTAAAGTTCTATACCCAAGCCGACATGTTCTATCGGTCGGATGTTTATACAGAACTCACTTACAACCTGCTGCAAGTCCAAGAATCGCATACCAAGTATAATGCGCGCATTGGTATTGGGCAGCAGGGCAATGGTTGGGCACTTGAGGCTTGGGGCCGCAACCTGACCAATGAGATTACTTTTGGTCGCGCAACATCGGCTGCGATCCTGGGTCAATTGACATCCGTGCTCCCGTTTGTGGGTGTTGCATCCTATCCAACTGGAACTTCGACCCTCAAATTCACCGGTGAACCCCGCACCTATGGTGCGACCTTGATCTACCGCTTCTAAACGTGACCTCCCCGCGTGACTTTCCCCGCCGCAAACAGAACGATACAATTTGGGGTATCGGCATTGTTGGCGACGGGGATATTTCTGAGCGTTATGCCAGCTGCATAAAGGCAAATCCGCGACTGGCATTACGCGGACTGAGTGCAAGAGATGGGGACACGCGCGCGCTTGTTGGGGATCCGAGTATCGACATTGTTGTGAATCTCACGCCCCCTCTGGCGCACGAGGCAGTTTCGCGGCTGGCGCTTCAGGCGGGCAAGCATGTCTATTCTGAAAAACCTTTGGCCCATGATCTCACCCAAGCACGATCTCTCCTGAAACTTGCAGCGGAGTGCGGCCTTGTGCTTGCGTGCGCACCAGCCACCTTTCTGGGTCCAGCCCAACAAAGTGTAAGGCAGCTTCTCGATGCCGAAGCTTTGGGGACAGTTATCGGAGCGCGTGGAATTCTGATGTATCCCGGCCCGGACAAATGGCACCATAATCCGGCCCCCCTATTTGGACCGGCGGCGGGTCCATTATTTGATATGGGCATCTACCATTTAGCCGCTCTGGTTGCCTTATTTGGCCCGATCGAGTCTGTGACGGCATTTGGCAGTCAAAGTGCTAATAGTCGGATCGTCGCCAAAGGACCGAAAGCTGGTGAACGTTTTGGCGTTAGCGTGCCAACGCATGTCTGCACACTGCTGAAATTCGTAAATGGCCAGATCGCAGACCTTGTTTTCAGCTTTGATGGGGTTTGTAGCGCAGCCCCTGCCCTAGAGATTTATGGTACAAAGGGCAGTTTGTGTTTGCCGCCCCCCAGCCAATTTAATGGCACCATCAAGCAGGCCCTAAGCTATGATGCGTGGTCTGAGCTTGTGCCCTTGCGCGACGAGTGGGACGATAGTCTCTGGATCGCCGGGATTTATGCGCTTGTTGATCATCTTGAGGGCTTTGACACGCCGTGGCCCGATGTAGAATTCGCGTTGCATTGCCTTGAAGCCATGGTGAAGATTGAGGCCAGCACCAAGCTAGGCGAAACCTTGCATCTCGAAACATCCTGTCAGCGACCACAACCCCTGACGCAAGAAACCATCCGCCGATGGAAACATCCTGATCAGAGGGCCGCATGAAACAAGCTTGGCTAGACAAGGAAACAGGGGTTGCGATCCTCTATGCGCTGCCGTTTCTGGCCCATGCGATGGCGCTTACCCCCTTGATAACATTCATTCCAGGTTTCTATTCAGGGGAGCATGGGCTGCCTTTACAATTGGTTGGTGCCATCATCTTTGCTGCGCGCTTATTCGACATTGTTGTCGAGCCGACCGTGGGGATCCTTTCCGACCGTACACGTGGCCCCTTGGGTAGACGCAAGTCATGGATATTGGCAGGCCTTCCAATCTTGATGCTGGGCTGCTGGATGGTTTTTGCGCCTCCAGTGAAGGTCGACGCTTTTTATGCAGCCTTCTGGATTACAATCACCTTCGCCGCCTTCAATGTTTTGGATACGCCCTACAAAGCTTGGGGGGCAGAACTGTCGCGAACCTATATGGGCCGGGCACGCGTTACGGGATGGCGGGAAGGCTTTGGAAGTCTGTCGGGATTGTTGGCGTTGATCCTGATTTTCATCATGCAGCAATCGGGATCTGAAGGCCTGTCAGACACGATGTTTGCGATGGCTGTCGCCTTTGTTATCGGGATGCCAATCCTGTTTGCCATAACTCTAACCTTGGTGCCCGAACCGCCGATCGAAGACCTTCACATCCAGCCGCCAACACTGAAGGAAAGCTTCAAGGTGATTGGCGAGAACAAGCCCTTCATGATGATCTTGGGCGGATTAGGCGTTTTGATGGCGGGCGGCATTATTGGCGCAACGCTGCACATCATCGTGATGGAGAAATACTTCGATGCGCGAAGATTATTCCCGATCATTCTGGGCTCTGAAAGCATCGCTGGCATCCTCTCGATCCCGCTTTGGCTCTGGTTAGCTAAGCGAATTGGCAAGCATCGCGCGATGGCCATTGGCGTGATCTGGATGGCGGTTTGGAGCGCACCGATCCCGTTATTGAAGCCTGATGACGACATGCTCTATGCGGCCTGCATCATCATCCGAGGCTTTGGTGGTGGTGCTTTGGCAGTTCTCATCGGCGCTATGATTGCGGATGTGGTTGACATTGACACGCTCAAGACCGGCCAAGCACGCAACGGGCTCTATTTCGCCATGGTGGGTATGCTGGGAAAAATCGGGATTGCGTTTGGCGCTCTGGTTGGCACCACCTTGCCAACATTGTTCGGCTTTCAAACCGCCAATGCGGTGAATAGTCCAGAGGCACTGTTCGCGCTTTTGGTGACCTATGCTTGGGTGCCGATGATCATCATGGGTCTGGCAGCCCCATTCTTTTGGTTCTACCCGCTGACAGAGCAAGAACAGAAGCGCTTGCGGTGCGAGATTGAACGCAAGCTGCAAACCCAGGCGGAGGCATAATCGCCATGCAGATGACGCAATCGCCCTCGATTCTGGCCTTTGGTGCGCATCCAGATGATGTGGAGATTTATTGCCTTGGCCTATTGCTGCGCTTGAAATCGTTGGGCTGGCGTATTGGCTGGGCTGTGGCGACAGCCGGACAAGCGGGCCTTTCGCCGACCGGTGAACCCGATGAGCGCTTGGTTGAAATGAAGTTGGCGGGTGAGAGCGTTGGGGTAACTCCCGCATGTCTCTCGCTGATGGATGGAGAATTGACCGACACGCCCTTGTCCCAAGCTGCTGTGCGCGCGGCGATGGCTTCGTTTGAACCTGATCTTGTAATCACCCATCATCCAGACGACTACCATCCCGATCACCGCGCCTTGAGCCAACTCGTTCGGCAGGCGTGTGGGGTTAAGTCAGCATTATTGTATGCAGATACGATGCTTGGCGTGGGCTGTTGCCCTGATTTTTCGGTCGACATTAGCGACTTTGCCGCCGCCAAACATCAGACCCTTAGCCTGCATGCCTCTCAAAAGCCCGACCTGTTTCTCGACAATCTTGCTATATGGGAAAATTTTCGAGCCATTCAGACGTTTCAAAAGGCCGTCTCGCGGGCGGAAGCCTATTGCTTCCCAGATCCTTATCACAGGGGAAAGGTTCAACGACTGCTTGACGCCGTGATCATCCGATGACCAATTTTGAGCATGTCCCTATCCACTTTCAAACCTCAGTTTTCGCCTTGATCAAAATCAAACTAAATGACTTAAAGGACAGACTTGGCGATACGAGGATCGCTTTGGATCCGCGCGATGAGACACGACTATAGGCCCAATTCTAAATCAAACGAGTGGTCCGTGGTCCCACGTATAGAGCCTGGCTTATCAAAGTCAGAGCAGACCCGCCGGACGCGGGCGCTGATTATCGAGACCGGCATCCGTTGCCTAGCGGCTTATGGGTTTACCCAAACCAGCATGCATCTCATCTCCAAAGAGGCCGGCATATCGCGTGGGCCGATGAACTATCACTTCGCCGACAAAAATGACCTGATGGGGGCCATTGCTGAGGCCTTACCCTTGGGAGCTGGTCAAGATGTGCTCGCA
>JBEIEG010000185.1:0-5293 GCA_040383035.1 Hyphomonadaceae bacterium
AAGATCACAAAACAACACTTTGGGAGCCGCGCGTACATGTTTAAGCTAAAACCGATTTTTGCCGCCTTGGCGATCAGCACCAGTCTACTGGCATTCAGTGGGTGCGCGACAAGCCAGTCGACGAGTGCCAGCTTTGCCACCCCGCCACCCTCGGTCTTGCCAGAGCGCATCGGCGCGATGCGGACTGTTTTGCAAGATGGCGTCGACAAGAAAGTAGCCAGCGGCTTTTCAGCGGCCTTGGTGGATACCTACGGACGTATTGAAACGACTTATGTCGGCCTAGCCGACATCGAAACAGGCAAACCCGTGACATCAGATACGGTGTTTCGCATTTATTCTATGACCAAGCCGATCACGGCGGTTGCCATCATGATGTTGGTGGAAGAAGGCAAGATTGATCTCGACGCCCCCGTGGGAACCTATATTCCCTCTTTCGCCAAGACCGTTGTGTATGTCAGTGGCGACACCCTAGAGACCTTAAAGACAGAGCCCGCGGTCCGGCCCCTCACGGTACGCGATTTGATGCGGCAATCGGCCGGCATTCCTTGGTGGGGTCCAACAAAGCCGGTTGAGCGGCTGTATGCGATGAACGGCATTGAACGGGCCCCCGGGGAGGCGGTCCCAGGCTTCAAGGGGCCGCGGGTGGCAAACCTGCAAGACTTGGCTGACCGGGTTGCTGCCACGCCCTTTACCAACCAACCAGGTGAGACTTGGACCTATGGCATTGCCATCGACGTCTTGGGCCGTGTGGTCGAAGTGGCGTCTGGCCAAAGCCTCGGCAGTTTCTTCAAAGACCGCATTTTCACGCCCCTAGGCATGAAGGATACGGCTTTCGAAGTTCAACCGGGCGATCAAGAAAACTTGGCGAACGTCTATTATGCGGTATCAAAAATAAAGCCGCCCGCTGGCGGTATTGATAGCTACGTCAAGAGCCTGAAAGAGGTGCCCATGCATGAGGCGCTGCGCCCTGCCGACCCGCCAGCCAAAAGCCCTTTCCAAGCGCCCGCACGTATTGAGTTTGGCGGCGCGGGTCTTGTCGGCACGCTGGACGACTATGTGCGCTTTGCACGCATGATTGCTGGCCAAGGCGAATTAGACGGGGTGCGCATTCTTAAGGCCTCCTCGATTGCCGAAATGGGCAAAGACCAGCTGGGTCCGAAGGCCAACGCAAACCTTGTAAAGCAGGGCTATAGCTATGGCTTGGGTTTTGGCACCGTGGTCGACTCCAATCTTTACCCAACTGGCGCACCTGTTGGCACGATGTTTTGGGGCGGCGCAGCGGGCACTCAATTCTGGGCTAATCCGCAAACTAAGGAAGCTGGCGTCCTTATGACACAAGTTCTGGGCGAGTATCTTCGCACGTACCAAGTCAATGCCGCACGCGCTGGCCTTGGTTTGCCGGTGCAATAATGGCGCGACATCTGCTGCCTTGCGTGCAAGGCAGCAGAACCTGCGGCGTAAGCCACCACCCTGATTGACCCGCGCCTGAGAGGGCGACACACTCGCGCGATGCACGATCCCCATGCCGCCGCCCCGACCCGCCATCTCTCTGTCCCTTATGTGATCTTTATCGCCGTCGGCATGGTCGTAGGCGCGGGCATTTTCAAGTCTCCTGCTCTGGTTGCTGAAAATGCCGGCAGTGAGTGGGCCGTCTATGGCGTTTGGATCTTGGGGGGCCTGATCTCCTTGATGGGAGCCCTATGCTATAGCGAACTATCAACCGCCTATCCCAGCCCCGGCGGCGATTATTATTTCCTGACCAAAGCCTATGGCCCAAGTTTTGGCTTTTCCTTCGCCTGGGCGCGCTTTTCCATCATTAATACAGGTTCCATCGCCCTTTTGGGCTTTGTCATTGGTGATTACCTGAACTTGGTTTGGAATTTAGGCCCGCACGGGCCCGCCTTGTTCGCCTTGGTAAGTGTCGTGGTGATGACCCTCTTTAATCTGCGAGGCACCAGTGGCGGCAAGGGGGCCGATTATGCGATCACCAGCCTCGAAGTCATCGGCCTCTTAGCCTTGGCCGCAGCCGCGTCTTGGCTGGTCATCCAAGCCATACCACCCGCTACTACGGGACCTGGGCACAGCCCGAACGTCGCCGGAATTGGTTATGCCCTTGTCTTTGTGCTGTTGGCCTTCGGAGGGTGGAGTGAAATGTCAACCTTATCGGCCGAAATCAAAAACCCCGAACGCGGGATGGTAAAGGCACTTCTAGGTTCGGTCGTGATCATTACCCTTTTGTACCTGATGGCCAATTGGGCATTGCTGCGGGGCTTGGGCATTGAGGGTTTAGCCCAGTCCAAGGCACCCGCTGCCGACCTCATGGCTCGCGCCTTTGGACCTCAAGCCGGGATCCTTCTCGCCATAGCAGTGGCGGCAGCAGCCATCACCTCCATTAATGGAACGGTTATTGTCGGCGCGCGCACCACCTATGCGGCCGCACGCGAACGCACCGGCCTCAGCTGGATCGGGTCTTGGGATGCTAACCGCGGGATACCCGCCAACGCCATTATCGCCCAAGGAATTGTCTCAATTGGCTTGGTGGTTCTTGGGGCCACCTATCAAGGTTTCGCTACCTTGGTAGATTACACCGCCCCTGTTTACTGGGCGTTCCTGACGGCAAGTGGCTTGGCCGTCATCGTCTTGCGACGGAAAATGCCCGATCAGCCACGCCCATTCAAAGTGCCATTTTACCCAGTCTTGCCTGTGGTCTTTGCAACTAGCAGTGCGCTGATGCTGTGGTCTTCATTGAACTATGTAAAGGTTGGTGCGTTGTTTGGACTGGCCGTAGTCGGCGTCGGGATCATACTGGCGGTTTTTACCAAGCCTCAAAAATGAGTTGCCTGAATGGTGTTCGACACCACACCAATCAACCAGTCCAACCCCGCCAACGCCATGCCAATGCCTAAGGGTGCAACGGCCAAGCTCACCAAAAAGAAACCAAAGGAGATCAGTGCCATCAAGCCATCGCGCTGCAATAGCGCAATCGCCAACGCCGCAATGCTCATGCCAGGAGGCCAATTGCCCAAAGGAATTGGCAAGGTGAGAATGCCGGCTAGAATCAGGGTCTGAATACCAAACCAAATCGTGACAGGCTTCTGGGTCAGAAACTGAAAGCGCGGTTTCACCAACTTCTCGATCTTCAACAAGGTCGGCAACGAAACGTCGATACATTTGCGGAACGTAGCAGGCTCAATCTTTAGATCACCAACACGCTTGGGGATCCAAGGCGTGCCAGCGCCAAAAATCATCTGCAACGCTGGGGCAACCAGCAAAATTCCGAAAATCGTCGAAACACCGGGCACATTTGGAATGCAATTGGGCAAGGCAAGAATCAACAGAAGCAGGCCAAAGGCCCGCCCGTCGAGACGCGTCAAAACATCGCGCACGGCGATTTGCTCTTCACCTGGAAAGGCATCGTGCAACTCTTTAAGCAAGTCTGATGTCTTAGGCGGCAGGGCAGCTCGCACGTTATTCATTCCAATCGGCGGCCCTTGTGGCGCTCGCCCCGGTATGTCGGGCGCAATTCTGGCAGAACAAGGGCCGGGCCTGTACAAAGTCTCTGACATAAGGCCAGATTATAGGGGCAAGGCTTCACGATTACGTTAGCAATCGTGGTTAAGCGCGCCTGTTTATTCTCGCAACCGCTCTGGCTTTAGCGAGCAGACCTTGGACCCCAATGCCAGAGCCTGCTTTCAAATCCGTTGTGTAATCGCGGATGATGCCGTCCGTGCCAACGATTACAAAACTCGGCACCCATTTTATGCCCCAAGCCTTGTAGGCTGCACTGTCATCGTCAATCGCCACGGGGAAGCGATAGCCTTTCTCGGCAAAGAACGGGGCCAACCCGCCCCAACGGCCATAGCGACCGCGGGTGTGAATGCCAATGAACTGCAGCTTGCGATCCCGCGCGATTAAGCGATTGAGCTCTGCGACATCATCGACATCGGCCAAACAATCGGGGCACCAAATCCCCCAAAACTGAACAATGGTGGTCTTGCCGAGGAAGTCGGCTTGCGTCAAACGACCACCGCCAAAGCGGGCAAGGTCCGTTGCGGGTGCCGCTTGGCCAATAAGGTCATAGGTGCGCGGTCGACGGTCCACGGGTGGGGCTGGTGCCGTTTGAGCTGATGCATCAAGTGCAACAGTAGTGGCAAGCGTGCCAACGGCTAAGCCGGTCAGAGTATCTCTGCGTGTCATGTTTTTCATGGAGCCAATCTGATAGAACGAATGACTGTTGCCAAGATGCGATTTCAAGATGATCTCACAAATTCGTGGACTTTGCCTACAAATCTTGCAGCACCGCGCGACGATTTAAACGCCCAAGCATGGTCGATGACCTGCCCTGTGGCGTCGACCAGCAAGGTCAGTGGCGTGCCAGGCACCCCGATCGACTTCGTAAGGCGCTGGGTGCGATCATCGACAATCGGAATGGCCACGTCTGAAGCGCGGCTTTCTGCCCAAACCGGCAGACTGGGCCCATCCTTGGGCGCGAGGCCGATATGAACACTGAAGAAGTCAAAACGGGGCTTTGCCCCTTGCAGTGGCTTTAAAGCGCGGACGACTTCCTCCCAATGCGGCTCATCTATCCGGCAGGGCCCGCACCACAGCCCCCAGAAGCGCAACACAGCTGGGCGGCCCAAACTGGCGAGATTGATGCCAGTACCATCGATCAAGCTGGCGGCAACGGACGGGAGGCGTTGCCCGTGCAAGATAGTCGCGGGGTCTTTTCGGCACCCTGAAAGGGCTAAGGCCCCGAAAGCTGAGACTGCAAAGGTGCGCCGATCCATCCGTAATAAAACCCTTGTCTGCTGGCAGGTCTAACAGACTTTATTTAAGCAGGCATGAAAACGGCGGCACAGTCGAAACCGTGCCGCCGCCAGATCTTACCCGCCAAACGGGCGCGAAGTCTTAGTAGATTTCGAACAGGCCAGCAGCGCCCATGCCGCCACCGATACACATGGTGACAACACCCCACTTCACATTCTGGCCAGCTGCCTTGCGACGACGACCTTCCAACAGAATGTGGCCGGTGCAGCGTGTGCCCGTCATGCCGAATGGGTGGCCAATGGCGATCGAGCCACCGTTCACATTGTACTTTTCAGGGTCGATGCCCAAACGGTCGCGCGAATAGAGGCACTGGCTGGCGAAAGCTTCATTCAACTCCCACAGGTCGATATCGTCCACCTTCAAGCCATGACGCTCCAACAAGCGAGGCACCGCGAATACTGGACCGATACCCATTTCGTCGGGCTCGCAACCTGCAACCGCAAAACCTGCAAAGCGGCCGAGCGCC
>JBEIEG010000186.1:0-5277 GCA_040383035.1 Hyphomonadaceae bacterium
AAGACCTAAATCTATCCTGCCTGAGGGCAAACAGGATTAAGCTATGGCTTGCCACATGGCCTGTGGCGTTCAGTTTGCCGTAGGGTATGTGCAGGCCTTTGAGTTTCCTCTTTTTCTGGAGGCCCTAGGTCTTGCGTCTACTCAAATTGCGGGTTTAATTGTCCAATGAATTTTACAACAAGACCTTCTGATTTCGCCTCGGCCCGTGCTGACACCCGCCCACATGCCATCGTGATCGGCGCTGGCTTCGGAGGGCTGGCTGCCGCCATCCGCTTGGGGGCAAAAGGCTATCGCGTCAGCGTTTACGAAAAGCTCGATGGCCCGGGTGGTCGCGGTTATGTCTATCGCCAGGACGGCTTCACTTTTGATGCTGGCCCGACCATCATCACCGCACCCTTCATCTTTGAAGAATTGTGGAACCTCTGTGGCAAGACCCTGTCTGACCATGTGCAACTGCGCAGCATCGATCCGTTTTACAAGATCCGCTTTGATGATGGGACCGTCTTTGAAGCCACAGCCGATCTCGATGCGATGCGCAAGCAGATTGCCCGCTTTGAACCGGACGATCTTGCGGGCTTTGATCGCTATATGGTGGCCAGTGAGGCGATTTATGATGAAGCCTTCACGAAATTGGTCGATCAGCCGTTTCATGAGCTGTCCACCTTGTTCAAATCTGCGCCGGACCTGATCCGGCTGGGCGGGTTTAGAACTGTCTATGGCAAGGTCTCGGAATTCTTTAAAAACGAGAAGCTGCGGGTAGCGTTCAGTTTCCATCCGCTGCTAATCGGCGGCAATCCATTTGCCACAACCTCTTATTATTGCCTGATCGCCCATCTGGAGCGCACCTATGGCGTTCATTACGCCTTGGGTGGAACCGGCGCCTTGGTAAAGGGCATGGTCGATCTGATTGAAGGTCACGGCAATCAGTTGATTTATGATACCGAGATCGACGAAATTCTGACCGACAATGGCCGGGCGTCGGGGGTTCGTTTGGCGTCGGGGGAAATCGTTGAGGCAGATCTCGTGGTTTCCAACGCGGACTTGGGCTGGACCTATTCTAAGCTCCTTCGCAATCAGCCGCGCAAGGTTTGGTCTGATGAGAAGATCGCGCGCGCCGATTATTCGATGAGTTTGTTTGTCTGGTATTTCGGGACCAATCGGAAGTTTGACGATTGTTATCAGCACACCATGGTGTTGGGGCCACGCTATCAGGAGCTGTTGACCGATATCTTCACCAAAAAGAAGCTGGCCGAAGATTTCAGCCTATATCTGCATCGCCCAACGGCAAACGACCCAAGCCTCGCCCCTGAAGGCTGTGATGCGTTCTATGTCTTGGCCCCGGTGCCGCATTTGGGCAGCGGTGTTGATTGGGCAAGTATGGCAGAGCCTTACCGCAAAAAGATCGAACAGCGTCTGGCAGAAACCGTATTGCCGGGCCTGTCTGAGGCGATCATCTCGTCCCATATGCTCACACCGCAGGACTTTCAGGATCGCCTGTTATCAACCAATGGTGCAGCCTTTGGCATGGAACCTAAATTGTTTCAAAGCGCTTGGTTCAGGCCGCATAACATCAGCTCAGACGTACCGGGGCTCTATTTTGTTGGGGCTGGAACACATCCGGGCGCAGGGCTGCCAGGGGTGGTCTCGTCGGCCAAAGTGATTGATCGCCTGATCCCGCCAGCGGCTGCTTGGCCTACCAAAGTCAAAACAGCTTAATCGGTCAGAAAATCTGTTTGGAGGCGGGCAGCGGCTAGCCGCCCGGAAAGAGCTGCCATGGGGATGCCTGGGCCGGGATGAGCAGAGCCTCCGGCGAGGTAAAGCCCTTGCACGCCGCTGCGGGCACCGGGTCGTTGGAAACTGGCCATAGGTCCGTGATTTGCCCGGCCGTAGAGCGCCCCCCCACTTGCTGGGAACAGCGCATTAAACCCGTGTGGCGTGGTGGCCTGTTCGTGGTCGACAGATAGGCGCAGGCCACAGCTGTCCATCATATCCCAAGCGCTTTCTTTGGCACGCGCTTCAGCCTCCGGGCCATAGGTTTGGCTGTCGCCATTGGCGGGCGCATTCATAAGGATCAACAGGCGTTCTGGCCGATCGGGTGGGGTGCAGGCATCGTCACGGTCTTGGGCGCAGATATAGATCGTCGGGGCTTGCGGCGGCCGCTGTCTCGCGAAAACGTCTTGAAACTCCGCCTTGTAATCATCGGAAAACAGGACCGTATGGTGCGCTAGATTCAGGCCGCTGGTCGTGGCGGTGGCACACCACGTGATGGCAGACTGGGATCGTTGGGGCAACGCGACGGGCCTGGCCGCGGGGACTGCGTCGGGACCTAAGAGACCTCGGCCAAGGGCCGAGATGTCGCCATTGAATACGATGGCATCAGCTTGCATGGTTACACCGCTCGTCAGCGCAATACCGCTGACGCGGCCGTTGCGCGTCTCAATCCGTTCTACATCGGATTGGAAATGGAACGTCACCCCTTGGCTGATGGCTAACGACTCAAGCGCTTGTGCGACCTTAGCCATGCCGCCATCAACCCGCCACACGCCCTCTTGCTCCACATGGCTCACCAACATCAAAGTCGCCGGAGCGGCAAAGGGCGATGAGCCGCAATAGGTGGCATAGCGCCCGAACAATTGCTTAAGGCGTGGGTCTTTGAAATAGGCCCCAAGTGCCCCCCAAAGGGTCTGATGCGGCGCTGTCTCCCACATCGCGCCCAATTTGTTGAAGCCAACGCGGGCAACCAATTCAATGGGGTTCGGCCGTTGGCTTGCGATAAAGGGGCCACGCAAAGTCTCATAGATTGAGGCGCTGCGCTTACAAAAGGCCAGATAGCCTGCCGCATCTGCGGGCCCCGCGAAATCGCGTATGGCTTCCGCAGAGGCGTCGCGATCGGCAAAAAGGTCCAGATTACCGCCCTGGCACCATGCGTGACGGGCTAGGATTGTCGCAGGCAACAAAGCAAGGTGATCATCGAGGGCACGGCCCGCATCCTCAAACAGGCCATCAAAGACCCATTTCATCGTAAAGACAGTCGGCCCGCCGTCGATGGCTGTATCCCCAACAGGCACTTGGCGCATCTTGCCGCCAACCGCGGCAGCCCGCTCAACCACCTCAACTTGGTGGCCCAATCGGGCAAGGTCGATCGCCGCGGCAAGACCGCCCATCCCAGCGCCAATGACGATGACCTTCTTGGCCTTCACGAAGCCGCGCCTGCCGTCTGGTTTGCACGCGCTCGCAGGCTCAATCGGATTTGCCGATGGTGGTAGAGGATGATGGCAAGCCCGGTCACCAAAGGAATGGCCCATAGGCCCGGGTGCAAAGCGATTGAGGGCATCACGCGAACCGCGCCAAAGGCTGCAAACGCCGTATAGACTGAAATGCCAGCCCCGACGATGGCCTTAACATGCTCCATTAAATAGATTTTCGGACCGGGTGAGGGGTTCAGCATAAAGAACAAATTGGTGCCAGCCGTCGCAAAGCCAATGATGGACATGCCCACCATCAGATATTGGCCAATCAAGACACCCTCAACGGCGCAGGCAAAGGCAGCAGCAACCAGAATGGGCTGCAGCGCGAGGTTAAGACCACGACGGTTAGCCGCATGATTGGCCTTATTCTTGATCGTCTGAAGACCATACCAAGCGAGATTGATGGTCAGGATCGCCAAATAAAGCATCATCACACCAAAAATTCCCCTCACAAAAACGGGGTCCTTGAGATGCGGATGGGTCCCCAAGGGGTCGATTAAGGTGCAAATGCTCAATAACAGGGCCACAGAGCCTGCGGCCAAAATCGACCATGCAAAAACTTTACCCCACAGCCGGTGATTACGGTTACCCTTCTTGCCAAGAACCGGGATCCAAAAGCTGATCAGTCCAACTGTTCCAAACACAATGTGGATGGCAACCAACGTGTGAAACAAGGTAAGCATCACTGTCTATCCAGTCGAAAGCGTCTAGCGGGCTGGACATAGTGACGCGTCAAGCGTTAGGCTTCAAGGGGTTGAGCGCGGCTTTCTGCGGAGCGGTCAAAATGAGTGGGCTGAGGTAGACGGGTGGCGGTGGACGAACTTGACGCTCAAGGCGCGGTCTATACCCCCCCTCGGCCCGCGCCTATGGGGCCATTGGCCAGCTTGATCCGGGTGATCCGACAAGGCGATGGTGATCTGTTGAGCCTGATGCCAGCTGACGCTTACTTACTGCCGATGGGGCCACTGGGCTATTCGCGTCGCTCCATCCAGATTGTGAATGATCCGGCTTTGACCAAGCCCATTCTAGCCGACCCTGAGGATATCTTTCCCAAGAATGATTTGATGGTCGGCGCACTCACGCCCTTGGTGGGCGACAGCATGTTTGTGTCCAGCGGGTCCTTGTGGCGCCAACAAAGGCGGATGATTGATCCGGCCTTCTCGCACATCCGACTGGCTAAAGCCTTTCCGTCTATGGTCGGCGCATTGGATGATTTTGAAGCGCGTCTGCAGGCCGCTGCCAAATCGGGGCAGGAAATGTCACTCGACCTCGCCATGGGTCAACTGACCGCCGATATCATTTGCCGCACCGTTTTCTCGGCTTCCCTTGCCAATGATACAGCGCGAGACGTGTTTGAGTCCTTCGCCTTCTTCGAACGAAGTGTCGCCCATGTTGAATTGGTGCGCCTCATCTTCGGCAAGCCCTTTGATGATATCCCTCAACGCGCCGATGTTTTGGAGGCTTGCGCCCGGATCCGCGGTCATATCGGTCGCCTACTCGACACCCATCTAGAGGCAGGGGCGACATTTGATGATATCGCCGCAGCCGTGATTGCTGCGCGCGATCTCGAGACTGACACTTGCTTCACACGCGAAGAATTAATCGATCAATTAGGGGTGTTCTTCCTGGCCGGGCATGAAACAACCGCCAGCGCTTTGACTTGGGCTTTCTTCATTGCCGCGATGCAGCCAGCTGTCGCCGACAGGGTTCAAGCTGAAGCCATAGCAATTGCCGGCTCTGGCCCGATTGAGTTCGATCATGTCAAGCGGCTAACCTATGCCCGCAATGTGTTCAAAGAGGCGTTGCGGCTCTATCCACCCATCACTTTCATTCCCCGCGTGGCAGCCCGCGCAACTACCATTGGGTCCAAGAAAATCAAGCGCGGGACCATGGTGATGATTGCGCCGTGGGCCGTTCATCGCCATCAGGCCTTATGGCCAAATCCTGATGTGTTCGATCCAGACCGCTTTTTGCCAGAGCGAGAGCATGAAATTGTTGCGGGCTCTTACATCCCATTTGGAGCAGGCCC
>JBEIEG010000187.1:0-5272 GCA_040383035.1 Hyphomonadaceae bacterium
CATGCCGATATTCTGGAGATTAGTCGTCAGAACGACTTGTTTTTGAGTGGCGAATTGCCCACGACCCTGACGACCAAGTCGGTCGATGAAAAGGTCCGCAAGCAAACGGGGGGCTCTCCGCATTTGATCCGTACCTTGGTGCAAATGGATGCGCCGGATCACCCGAAGTTCCGTGTCATGACCCAAGCTTGGTTTATGCCGCAGAATTTGCGCAAGCTTGAAGACCAAATCCGCAAAATCGCCCGCATGTATGTCGATAAAATGGCTAGCATGGATGGGCAATGCGACTTCTTAAATGATATCGCGCTCTTCTTCCCGCTGCGCGTCATCATGGAGATTTTGGGCGTGCCGGAGGTGGACGAGCCCCGCATGTTGAAGCTCACCCAAGAATTGTTTGGGGCGCAAGACCCAGAGATGAACCGGTCGGGTGGTGAGCTGCAGGACGAACAAAAAGCATTGGCAGACATTCAGGCCGTCCTGATGGATTTCTTTATGTATTTCAATCAGATCACAGAGGCGCGCCGGGCCAATCCCACTGAAGATGTTGCCACCGTGATTGCCAATGCAAAGATGGATGGTGAGCCGATTGGTGCGTTTGAAGCCGTCAGTTATTACACCATTATTGCCACCGCCGGTCATGACACGACGTCTTCCTCGACCGCAGCAGGCCTATTTGGTTTGACCCAAAATCCCGACCAGTTGGCAGCCGTTCAGAAAGATCTAAACCTGATCCATGGCTTGGTGGATGAGTCCATCCGTTGGGCGACGCCAGTGCGCCACTTCATGCGCTCTGCAACCGCGGACTATGATTTGCGCGGCCAGACAATCAAGAAAGGCGATTGGCTGATGCTGTCCTATCCTTCTGGCAATCGCGATGAGGAAGTATTTGACGATCCTTATACCTTCCGTCTTGATCGCACCCCGAATAAGCATTTAGCCTTTGGCTATGGCGCGCATTTGTGTTTAGGCCAGCATTTGGCCAAGTTGGAGATGCGGATATTCTGGGAAGAACTGCTACCGCGCCTCAAATCCGTCGAATTTGCAGGCGAACCCAAGCTTTCGGAAGCCAATTTCGTTGGCGGGCTTAAGAACCTGCCAATTCGTTATGTAATGGACTGATGATGCGTTTTGCACCTTTCGCGATACTTCTTACCCTTGCGGCCGGGGCTGGAGCCCAAGCCCAAGAAACAACGCCCGCTGTTGCTCCGGCCCCTGTGCCAGAGGTGACGGTCAATCTTGGACGCAAAGCACCTGCCAGCCCCATGATCGCGCCTTTAGAGACCAAGCAATTTGAGCTGCCGCAAGAGTTTAACCCTAGCGCGCCGCCTACCGCGCCAACAGACTCAACGCTACCGGCCTTACCTAGTCCGGCAACGGCACCAACCGCCCCACGCGGCCCGCTGACGCCCACGGAAATTGCCCGCGAAATTGCCCCAAACTTCGATGTCTCGCGCGAATACACCCGCCTTGTGCAATGTTATGGCACGGCGGACTTCATGGGCGCGATTACTCGGATCCAAGCCAGTCGACCTGGCGCGCCCAAGCAGGTGGTAGGCGTCGCACGTGAGATCATGGCGTTGAGTGACGCTATGCAGCCGATGGTTTTGGCGGCGTCCACAGTGCGCGGCGAACCCCGCTTTCGGGCCGATTATGATGCGTTTGCCCGCCAAGGCCAACGCGAGCTTGCCGGGGCAAAAAATCCAAATCTTGTGATGCAACGCC
This sequence comes from Hyphomonadaceae bacterium, assembly GCA_040383035.1. Classification (GTDB taxonomy): domain Bacteria; phylum Pseudomonadota; class Alphaproteobacteria; order Caulobacterales; family Aquidulcibacteraceae; genus Aquidulcibacter. The sequence goes on from JBEIEG010000187.1 coordinate 1,723, forward strand.
GCCTTGCCACTTTAGAGGCTTGTCGCCGCGATGTCACACGTTGGCGCAAAGAGGGTTAGCGGCATGTCAAACTGGGTTTTAGGTGTTATTGGTGGCTCGGGCCTGTATGATATTCCGGGCCTTTCAGGTGAATGGCGGACGATTGAGAGCCCTTGGGGCGAACCGTCTGATCAGATTTTTGATGCTGAACTGGATGGTCAACGCGTGGTGTTTCTGCCGCGCCATGGCCGCGGGCATCGTATTTCGCCGTCAGAACTCAATAGCCGCGCGAACATTGACGTTCTGAAGCGGGCAGGGGTGACAGACATTTTGTCTATCTCAGCCGTTGGCTCGCTCAAGGAAGAGTTCCCACCCGGCCATTTTGTGGTGGTGGATCAATTTATCGATCGAACCTTTGCACGGCCAAAAAGCTTCTTTGGTACGGGCCTCGTTGCTCATGTGTCGGCGGCCCATCCTATCTGTCCTCGTTTGGCAGGGCTTGCTGCTGAAGCGGCACGTCGCTCGGGTGCAGAAGTTACTGAAGGCGGCACCTATTTGGTGATGGAAGGCCCGCAGTTTTCAACGCTCGCAGAAAGCAACCTCTACCGCTCGTGGGGGTGTTCGGTAATCGGCATGACCAATATGCCCGAAGCCAAGCTCGCCCGAGAGGCCGAGTTGCCCTACGCGTCGGTCTGTATGGTGACAGATTATGATTGTTGGAACGAAGACCATGCAGCGGTGGAAGTTTCGGCAATCCTAGAAGTCATGCATGCTAACTCCACCAAAGCAAAAGCGATGGTGGCCGACTTGGCACGGTCGCTAAAGTCACTGGATCGGACACCGTCCCCAATTGATACGTGCCTCGATTATGCATTGATTACGTCACCAGAAGCCCGCGACCCCGCCTTGCTGGCGAAACTGTCGGCGGTAGCAGGGCGGGTGCTTTAAAGCATCTGCCTTCACTTCTCCGCGAGACAACAGGAAAAATGGGCGTTTGAGGGAGCGTGCCCTTTACCATACCCCCCTGCCTGCAGTAGGGAGCGCCCCGGAATTCGTGGTGACCTCAAGGTCGATTTCCTACAGTCAGTGAAGGACAAAGGTCTCACCATGCGTCAGTTTTCAGCGGCCAGCGTCGCGCTCGCGTTGGTTGCCTCTTTACCGGGTCATTCAATGGCCCAGACGACGGAGGGCAAGAGCGCATCTGCGGGCCAAGAACGGATTTTGCCTGACTGGCTGAAGATATCTGGCGAAGCGCGCGTTCGCTACGAAAGCCTCGACGGACAGTTTCGCGCGGGCGGCAGAGGCGGCGATCAAGCTTTGGCCTTTCGAACCCTGATTTTGGCGGAAGCTAAGTTTGACCCCGTAACGTTCGGTCTCGAGTTACAAGATAGTCGAAAACAGCTGAATGATGCCGGATCCACGCTCAGCGCGTCGCTCGTAAATCCGCTCGATGTCTTGCAGGTTTACGCGTCCTTTGATCTGAGTGAAACGGGCTTTGCCACAGCGTTGAAACAGGACAAGGCGCGCCTGAAACTTGGTCGCCAAACCTTGGATATTGGTGGTCGGCGTATCCTTGAGCGTGCCGACATGGCCAATGTGCTGCTTAACTTCACCGGGGCTTATTGGCAGTCGAGTAATGCGCGCGGCGATGCGTGGAATGTGGTTGCCGTGGTGCCAGTAGGGCGATTGCCGCAAGATCGGTCCAGTCTCGAAAAGAATGAAATGCAGGCTGACCGCGAGGAATGGTCGCGGTTGCTCGTGGGCGTGCATTATCGCCGCGCCAATCTGCTCGGCGACCTGTTGCCAGAGACATCGGGGGAATTGTTCGTCTTTCGCTTGAAAGAGCATGATACGGTCAGAACCAATACCCCCAATCGCGACTATCTGCAGCCGGGCTTTCGCTTGTTCCGGCCACCGCAAAAGAGCCAGTGGGATTTCGAACTAGATACCTCGTGGCGCACCGGGACCCGTTGGGCAAGTGCTGCGCTTACCGATACAATTGATCTAAAGGTACGGGCTTTCGCCGCCCACGCTCACATTGGCTATACGTTTGATGCCCCATGGCAGCCGCGGGTCGGGATTGATTGGGATTTTGCCTCGGGCGACCGGAATCCCAATGACCTCAATTTTGATCAGGCGGAGCGTTTGTTTGGTGGGCGGCGCACCGACCTCGGCAATACAGGCATTCATGGGCCGTTGACCCCTGCCAATATCAATGCACCGGGTGGGCGTATCGAGCTAAAACCCAATGCCCGGACGGACATGCGCCTAGCGTTCAAGGTCGCACATTTGGACGAGGCACGCGACGCGTGGGTGGTGGCCCGTGTTCAGGACCGAACGGGCCAATCTGGCACCTTTATCGGTACAACGATTGATGGCCGCGCCCGCTATTGGCTACAGCCCAATAAGCTGCGGTTAGAAGTGGGTGCATCTGCTTTAATCCCGGGCCGCTTTGCTAGGACCGCCCCCAATGCATCACGCCAAGGAACAACCCATTACGGCTATGTGGCCTTAACCCGCGTTTTCTGACGCGCATTTAGCTGCGGTCAAACAGATTAAGGGTTCGTGCCCAAGCAAGGTCTGCTTGTGTCGGATCGAAATCATGCCCACGGTCCGAGAAGAAGCCGTGGCCAGCAGGATACATATGGATCGGCACTTGGGGATGGGCGCCGCGGACTTCATTGACCAAGTTTAAGGGTATGCCGGGGTCGGCATCGCCATAATGCAATTCAATCGGCGCATTCGGGGTTTCGGCCAGAAACATATTGATCATCCGGCCATAAAAGCCTGAGGCAGCCGTTACGCCTGCGCAGCGGCAAGCGGCCACCCATGTGACAGTCCCGCCCCAACAAAATCCGGTTACAAAAATGCGCGACTGAGTTTGTTGCAACACGTCAATCGCGGCTTGGGTATCGGCCGTGACTTGGTCCCACGAAGTAGCCCGTACGGCAGAAAGGCCCTTTTGAATCCCGTCTTGATCATAAGGGGCTGTAAAGCCTGTTTCGATGCGGTCGAAATAGGCAGGCGCAATGACGTCAAAGCCATCTCCGGCAAAACGGGTGCATAGTGCCCTTATATTGGCGTTAAGCCCGAAGATCTCTTGCGCCACGACCAAACCGCCGCGGCGCTGGGTGCCTGTGGCTGGCTCCAACAGCGCTGGGATACCCGTTGATAGCGTGATCATTGGCATGAGTTTACCCTCGCATCGCTGTGTCGAGTTTTTCTTCGGTGATAGGATAGCCAAGGTCAGAACGTATCTTCAGGACGCCATTTTCGATCACCGGCTGGACGATACCTTGCGGGCGAGCTGCCACATCTGCCAAGGCTTGTTCGACCGTTTTAGACAGGGCCAAAAGCTCTAGGTTACGCGCGGTTGGGAATATGATCTTACGGCGGCCTGCTACCAGATCATCCAAGGCTGCTTGCGGCTTGATCCAAACAAGATCTACCGCCTCGCTACCATCTTGCACTCCGTCTTGGCCTGCCGGAACTGGTGTTAGATAAAAGCGCGTATCAAAGCGCTTGTGCAGGGCAGGGGGTGGGATCCAGCGCGCAAAGGGGCGAAGCGCGC
>JBEIEG010000188.1:0-5238 GCA_040383035.1 Hyphomonadaceae bacterium
GGGCTCATGATCTTCCCTTGGGCACGCGTACTTATTTCAGCCGGGGCGCATGGTTTGCGTCGTATTCCGGGCCAGTCCGTTAAGCTGGCCCACGTCATCTGGCGCGCACCACGCGCCCCGGCCCCTCTGCCTTCGGGCAACAAGGTGCACCCCCGGCGGTTTTCCGCGCGGGGCTAAAGGTGTGGTATGATCATTCATTACAGTTTTCCTGCAACGAAGTTGCCAACATCGCTTGACCCGCTGAGGGGAGGAGTCTATCACGCCCGCCTTGCCGAAGCGGTGACGCATCGGTTTGAGGAAACAGCGCGGGCGTAGCTCAGTCGGTTAGAGTACCGGCCTGTCACGCCGGGGGTCGCGGGTTCGAGCCCCGTCGCTCGCGCCATTCCTAGCCCCGCCTGGTGAGAGCGTGCTCCACCAGGGCGGTGGCGGGAGGGTTCGATTTCAAATCATCCCAGAACCGATTTCGTTACCAATCAAATTTGTTAGAGCTGATCTTCTAACCTAGTTGGGATTTGCTCGGTGTAATGTTTCGCCGATCCCAAGCCGATAGAGCTGTTTTCACGACCACCAATTGGACAATTAATGTCATGCCATCCATCGGATAGAGGCCAATAGATTCGGTGAATGCCATCGCCGTTATCGCCGTGAAGATTCCAACTGCCGGCATCATGGCTGGCTGTCTGCCAGCCTGTAGCAGGATTTGAAGCCAGGTCCGGGCAAAGGTTAAGCCGACCAGGATCAAGCCAACGAGGCCCAATTGTAAGCGGATATCCATCGGCGTGGAATGCGCGTCTGGCGGCCGAAAGCCTTCCATAATGGACTCAACTCTGTCCACCGGGCTGGTCAAGGATGTATCGGTCCAAAACGCCTGATAGCCCCAGCCAAACCACGGCCTCTGTGCAATCGGTTCGGCCAAAGCGCGCCAGATGTCGGTTCGCCCTGTCAGAGTTGGGGCTTTGCCCAAAAGCTGGAATACAACAGGCGCGAGAATGGTGACCACGAGAAACAAGGCCGCAAGTCCAGTTACCACCGCCCAAACCGACAGGACAGCGGCACTGGGATGCCTTTGAGCGAGCCACACAGCCACGGGAATCGCCATGGCAAGCCCCGTCACCAAAATAGCCGTCGTTGCCTCGCTCTTGAATACACACAGGACGATGATGATCAGGGCCGGGACCGTCCAAATGGCGGCTTTGGGTTGCATCAGCGCATAGCCCATGACCCCGCCCGATGCCACAGCCATAGCGACACCCAATGTTTGCTTAAAGCTCCAGATACCCGACCAAGCACCGGGGTAGATTTCCGTCATAACACCCCATTGTGGGGTGAGGATTGCAAGGCCAGCCGATATGACTGCTTGTAAAGTGAATAGGCATGCAAGGACCCGTGCGAGGCGCAGCCAACTCAAATACTGGCTGATCATACAGGCTGCGCCATAGGTCACGCACATCAATAAGCCCTGACGAAACGTCAGATCAGGTTGGTTTGACCATTGGAAGCTGGCAAAAGTCCATAGTATGAACAGGAAGAACGGGCCGCCGACCAACGCCGTCCGCAGCGCCATTTGGGGCCTGTAGGCCACCGCTAGGGCGGTCAAGAGCACCGTGGGGGCATAGATCAAGAGCGACCAACTCGGGGCCTCTTTCAGATGCTGTATCTTCATCACAAAGGCGACTGTCGAGCCAAAACAGCAAAACAGATAAAGAGCGATCGCAAGGTCTATCAGAATGATAGGGAGGCGATTGTCAGGATTGCCCACACCTTTTGGCGCATCGACCGGGGGCTTCCCTGTCAATGAACGCATGCGGGCGAGAGAGTCCGCCGCTGGATGATATAAAGGCCTGCTCACGCTTCATTCTATAAACCAAAATGCTGAAAGTCTTATCAACAAATCCATTGATGTTGCGACTAATAGGAAGGGGCTGCACAAGAGTGCCGAGTGCGCTTCCCCATTGCCTTTGTCCGCCTTAAGCAGGAAGTCTGGTATAAGACGCAAATGGGGTAGTGGATATGGAATGGGGCTGGGACAATGCACGCGCGATCCTCGGTGCGGGTTTGATCATCGCATTGTGTTGGGCGATGAGCGAAAACCGTAAGACATTCCCCTGGCGGCTGGCCCTAGGTGCGATGGCGGTGCAAGCCTTTCTTCTGGTTCTCCTGTTTGCGGTTCCCGCCTCACAAGGCTTCTTGAATGGCGTCAATGCGGCGGTTGATGGTCTCAACGCTGCAACGATTGAAGGCACCAAGTTTGTGTTCGGCTATTTGGGAGGCGGAGAGGCCCCCTATCAATTGGCCAAACCCGGTGCGCCACCGCCGTTTGTTTTTGCGTTTCAAGTTCTGCCACTTATCCTCGTTATCTCGGCCTTGTCGGCTGTGCTGTGGCATTGGAAAATCCTCCAATGGATCACACGGGGCTTTGGCTATCTGTTTGAAAAGTCCATGGGACTGGGTGGGGCATCGGCTTTGGCTACAGCGGCCAATATCTTCATGGGCATGGTGGAAAGCCCGATTGTGATCAAAGGCTATCTCGATAAGCTCTCGCGCTCAGAGCTCTTCATGATGATGGTGGTGGGTCTTGCCACGGTCGCAGGCTCAACCATGGTTGCCTATGCCGCGATCTTGTCACCGAGCTTACCAAATGCGGCAGGTCATGTGTTGGTCGCATCCATCATCACGGCGCCGGCAGGGATTTTGCTGGCCCGCATCATGATTCCAGAACAACCCGGCCAATATATGGATGGCATGGATTATAGCTCAGCGCTGAAATATGAATCGACGATGGATGCCATCACCAAGGGCGTACAGGACGGCATGATGGTCGTCGTCAATGTTGGTGCCTTCTTGTTGGTGTTTGTGTCCTTTGTCTGGATTGCCAACGGACTTCTGACCGTTTTTGGCGATCAATGGGGTGGCCCACTGACCTTACAGCGTATCTTTGGCTACCTCTTCTCGCCGCTCGCATGGATTATTGGCATTCCAGCAGAGGATATGCAGAAGGCAGGCGGCCTATTTGGCTCAAAACTCTTCCTCACTGAGTTTGTCGCCTTCATTGAACTCGGCAACATCCCCGTGGCAGATTTGAGTGAACGCTCGCGCATGATCATGACGTATGCCTTGTGCGGCTTTGCCAATGTCGGCTCTATCGGGATCATGACCGGTGGCATGACGGTTTTGATGCCAGAGCGGCGCAATGAAATCCTCAAGCTTGCGTGGAAGGCCTTGATCCCAGGCTTTTTGGCAACCTGTTTATCGGCAACCATTGTGGCGGCTTTGCCCATGGGTGTGTTTGTCCACTAACGATCAAAGGCTTTGTGATGAAACTTTATACCGCTAAGCTCGCTCCCAATCCGCGCCGGGTTCATATGTTTCTGGCGGAGAAGGGATTGTGGGATACGGTGGAACGGGTTCAGCTGGATCTCGCTACCGAGACGAAAGTGCCCGACCATTTGGGCCGAAACCCAGTGGGTCTGGTGCCGGTGTTGGAATTGGATGACGGCCGCTTTCTGACCGAAAGCCGCGCCATTTGCTCATACTTAGAACATCTCCACCCAGAGCCCAATCTTATGGGCGAGACGCCGGAAGAACGTGCCTTCATCGAAATGTTTGACCGCCGGGTTGAATGGGGAGTCCTCCTGCCGTTGGCTAATTGGGTTCGCCACGGCCATCCGGGCCTTGCAGTACTGGAAAAGCCACAAATTCAGGACTATGCCGAAGCCTCATCTGAGAAAGCAAAGGCAGCCATGGTGTGGCTTGATGCCGATTTGGCCGAGCGCGACTATGTGGCGGGAAATCGCTTTACGATTGCGGACATAACTGCATTCGCAGCGATTGAGTTCTCCCGGCTGGTCAAATTTAGGCCGTGGGAGATCCACCCCAATATTGCGCGCTGGCGTGATGCCGTGAAGGCGCGGCCATCAGCAGATGCTGCCTTAGCCTGATGTTCGGCTCAGACAATCAGGCACCGGCCCATCCTCGCGTCTTGGAAGCCATGTTGGCAGCCAATGAGGGCCGATGTGGCAGCTATGGCGATGATCCGTGGACTGCCCGGGCGCTCGACCTGCTTTATGGTGTGTTTGAGACCCGTGACCTCGATGCCTATTTTGTAGGAACCGGTGGGGCAGCCAATGGCTTGGCTTTGTCGGCCCTATGCCCGCCATGGGCCGCGATTTTAGCCCACCCCCATGCCCATGTGCTGGAGGATGAAGGCAACGGCCCTGAATTCTTCACCAGTGGCTCTCGGCTCGTGGCTTTGGGTTCGACCGGGCTTCTGGTTCAGCCTGAAGATGTTGAGGCGGCTGGCACGCGGCACAGCCCGGACTTTGTTCATGGGTTGCAGCCGCGTGCAGTCACGCTGACCAATTTGAGCGAGACGGGTCAGACCTACAGTCCAGATCACCTGCGGGCGATCAATGCTGTCTGCAAGAAGCAGGGCTGGGCTTTGCATGTCGATGGGGCTCGCTTTGCTAATGCGGTGGTAGGGACAGGTGCTTCCGCGGCGGAGTTATCTTGGCGGGCAGGCGTCGATGCATTAAGCTTTGGTTTGACCAAAAATGGTGCAGTGGCTGCTGAAATCCTGATCCTTTTTGGCGCTGCACGCTCTCCCGCGGCCGCCTATCTGCGTAAGCGGGCCGGGCAACTTTTTTCCAAGCACCGGTATTTGACGGCGCAAGCTGTCGCTATGCTTGAAGGAGATTTATGGCTGGAACTCGCCCGTCACGCCAATCAGATGGCGCATGACCTTGGCGACCGTTTTGAGCGGGCAGGAGCAAGTTTGGCCGCTCCTGTTATGGGTAATGAAGTGTTTGTACGGCTCGACACAAGCAAGGTATCGGCCCTTCGGGCTGCTGGCGTGAGTTTCTATCCCTGGGCAACGTTAGGGGAGGATGTGTATCGGTTTGTCGCATCCTGGCAGACAACAACGGAAGCTGTGGACACCGTCGCAAGTGCTTTGGCCTAAATCAGCGTCTTTTTGTTTGAGCCATGTGGGCGGCATAAAGCGAAATGGCAGACGCGGCAGAGACATTCAGGCTTTCCATTTGCAGATTAATGGGGATACGCGCCAATCGGTCGCACCGTTCCCCCACCAAATGGCGCAAGCCTTTGCCTTCTGCTCCCATGACCAAGACCACGGGCGAGCCATCCAGTACGTCGGCTAAATCATGCTCGGCTTCACCCGAAAGCCCGACTGTCATCCAACCATCTTCGGCCAATTGTACAATCGTTTGGGCGATGTTCACC
>JBEIEG010000189.1:0-5226 GCA_040383035.1 Hyphomonadaceae bacterium
ATTAAGTCGGGCACCCGGAAAGAAGAGCTATTGGTACCCAAAGAGCATCTGCCTAAAATGTATATGCTGCGGCGGATCCTCAATCCCATGGGCACCATGGATGCGATGGAATTCTTGCTCGATAAGCTCAAACAAACTAAAAATAATGATGACTTTTTCCAGAGTATGAACACATAAGATTAACCGCTGTGTGATCGACTTGGGACGCAGCTGGATCGTGGCAGCTGCGTTCTCAAAGGGGGTCTGGCGATGCGCTATACTCTGATCCTAAGTGTTCTGGCGGCAGGCGTCTTCGCAACTGCTTGCGCGCCAGCTGATCCGCTAGGCAAAATCTCAGCGGATGACCGTGAATTTTTATTTGCCGGTACAGATACCAATGCGGCTTTCTTGGGCCAGCCAGGAGATCCCGGACCACTTGCCTGTAATCCGCAGCGGATGAACCAAGGCTATGTCCTGATGGACGAAGAGACGGGCTATTGGCTGGATAGCATTCGGCCGTCAGGGATCGAGCGACACAAGATTTTGACTGTAGAGCCAATTGAAAAAGGCTACGAGGTCAAAGGCAAAAACGGCGTTGGTGTTACATTCAGCTTGATTATTGAGCAAACCAGTGATGATACCGCCAGTATCTCCTGGGATGTCGCACTACCCGAAAAATATCTACGCTGCCCGGGAATGCCTGCGTAAGGTCAAGCTTTTATTGAGCTGCTTTCCGGCAAAAACTGGCGACACCAAAACCGCCAGGAACAAAGGCTTGCTTCTCGCCGCGAGACAAAGCCCATAATGTTGCCGCGGCGATCTCGTCATCTGAGGTCTTGCGTGCGACCCGTAGCGGAACATCATACGCTATCAACGCACTTTCACCCGAGCGCGATCCCAGCTGATGGGCTTTATGCCACTGCCGTTTAGCAGCCTCTGCGGCCGACCAGAGAGGTTGGGCCGGATCTGGCTGCCAAGCAGCTCCCGAGACGAAGATGACATGGGCCCCGCCTGCTGCACTTAGATCAGGCCCGCAAGTCCTATGACCCACTTCTAAAGACGAGACTTGGGTTGCCCATAATCGTGCCATACTTTCGGCATCGGTGCCCTCGGCACGGTGCTGGGCGCAGTGGAACACATAGTCGAGTGGGCCAAAAAGATCCCTTGCAGAGGATGCCGCATTGCTCCACATGGCTGCATCCGTAACATCTAAGCCCAAAGCTAAGCCTTCTGTCTTGGCTGCGGTATCGCGCGCGGCGGTAAGATCACAATCTCCCACGATCAACTTGCATCCACGTTTGGCGAGGGCTTGGCACATCACGCGGCCAAACTGCCCCCCACCGCCGGTAACTAAGGCAACTTTGTTTGCAAAGCTTCTCTTCGTCATCCCGCGCGCGTTTTAAGCCAAAAGCCAATCATCAACAGGATAACCGCAATAAACTGGACCAGAACCCGCAACCGCATCAACTGATTAGATCGTGACCGTGCCTTGTCACCCGTGATGGCCAAATTTGCGATACCTGCAACGAGGACAGTTAAGACCGCGGCCATGGCGACGAAAATTGCTATATTAAGGGGTTCTAAGGTCATGGGCCTGATATATGCCGGACGCAGGGTTCCGGCAATCGCGACACGCTGTCGCGCAAGTTAAGCGCGTTTTGATCCGAGTGGATCAAAGTTGCGCGCTAAGACCTCGTTAGAGCATGAGCGAAGCTGCTCTAACTGCTCTTCGTAAGCGCCAACAGGACTGCGGCACTGGACGGTCTTCCGGCATAGCCAGCACCAGGCACAACACCAATGGTCAAAATGCCCGATTGCCAACGCACGCTGGGCCGATCAAAGCTGCGCTGGACACGAATAAGTTTAACACGGCGTTCGGGACGACCAAAATAGCCACGAGGCGCGCGCGACATGCCTTGTGCCGCGCGCTCAAGGGCCTCGTAGACCAAAGCAGGAGGCAAAGCACCGGCTGCTTCCACCCGAATGCTACGGTTAGAAAATTTATCAAACCAGCGCAGTGCCTTTTCAAGGGTCGCCTGCAAGGTAGCTTCGCTGCGCGCAGGTGCTGATAGGGTTTTGGCTTTGCCTTCGCTTGCAGCAAGGCCCCCATTGGTCCCGAGCGGGCCATAAATGGTCACGCCGCCTAATGTCGTTATCCGAACAATGACTTCGCCGATATCATTGCGTAGAAACTCATCGCCGCGGGGGCCCCATTGCGAGGTCAGTGCCCAGACCTCTGGATCGCCGTCAAATCGCAATAAAACGACGCGTGGCTGGGAACGGTCTAGCACAAAGCGGATGTTGTTCGGCCCGGCACTGAAGGAGACCGCCTGCGAGGCCGCGGCATTAGGGCTGGTGAACATATCATTCAGGGTAAGGTCGCTGGCGCGCCTTTGAGTCTGCGCGTCTGCTGTTCCGCCGAGCAACAATCCAAAGGCTATGAAGACGCACAAAAGCCGACTCAACCACGGTTGAGCCCAGACATCTGTTCCCAGATGCTTTTCACTGACGTGGCCGCGCTTAATCACCATGCAATCCACATGCACCCAGAATCTGGCAACATAGAGACAAAAGTGTAATGAAGCGCAGTGAAGAAAGCCTTACAGATCTGGGATTTATTCCGCTGCTTCTTGCCCGCGCATTTCATAATGCGCGCCCTGATCCATTAAGTCCGGCAATCCTAGTAATTCATTGATTTGTTTGAAGTCCAACATCCGATCACGGAATAGAGCGGTTGTGCCATTGGCTTTCAATGATTGGAGAAACTGCTGTGCGATAAAGGCGTGGACTCGCACCATAGAGCCCGGCGCAATCACCAAGCGATACCCCATGTCGGATAATTGATCCGCGGTAAGAAGCGGTGTTCTTCCCCCTTCAACCATATTGGCTAAAAGTGGAGTATCTGGGAACGCTTGGCAAATGGCCTGCATTTGTTCAATCGCCTGCGGTGCCTCAACAAAAAGGATGTCCGCTCCGGCCTGTCGATAGTGTTCTGCCCGCTCTAGCGCAGGCTCGAACCCTTCCACAGCGATGGCATCCGTGCGGGCGATGATCAGGGTTTGTTCCGTAGAGCGGGCATCCACCGCGGCCTTTATCTTCCCGACCATTTCGCTGGTTGAAACCAATTCCTTTCCAGCCAAATGACCACAGCGCTTGGGCGCCGTTTGATCTTCCAATTGCAAAGCATTGGCACCCATCCGTTCGAATAAACGTACGGTTTGCTGAACGTTCAAGGCGTTGCCAAACCCAGTATCCGCATCCACGATAAGGGGAATTTTCACACGGTCCCGCACGCGCCCAATAATGTCTGCGACTTGCGTGGATGATACCAATCCAATGTCGGGCCGACCCAATTGCGTGTACGAGATCGATGCGCCGGACATATAAATGGCTTCAAAGCCTGCCTGTTCCACTAAAAGTGCACTCAAAGCATCATAGGCCCCAGGTGCCAACAGGGCTTTTTTTTGGCCGAGCCGCTCGTGCAGAGAAAACTGTGTCATGCTCGATCCCTATGTGCCGCGTTTGTCTTTAGGTGTGCGATCAGGCCCCCGGCCCGAACCATGGCCATTAAGTGGTCTGGTATAGGCTTACACACCAAAGTCTCACCACGCGTCTTATTCGTGATCTTGCCCAAGACTGGGTCGACCATCAACAGGTCACCTTGGACAATCTGATCGGCACGCTCACAGAACAAAGCCGGAAGGCCCAAGTTTAGGGCATTTCGGTAGAAAATTCGCGCAAAGCTGGGTGCAATTACGCCGCCAATTCCCAATAGTCGCAGACTTACAGCGGCTTGCTCGCGTGAGGAGCCTAAGCCGAAATTCTTGCCGGCCACAACAAAATCACCGGGTTGGACAGACTTCGCGAAATCTGGCGCGATGGCTTCAAGGCAGTGCTGCGCCAAATCTTCCGCCGACAGCTTCATAAGATGACCTGGTGCCAGAAGGTCAGTATCGATATTGTCGCCAAAAACGAAGGCGCGGCCAATCTGAGCTGTTCCCGTCATGCCGCCCCCGCTAGATCGGCCGCATGCACGCGGGGATCACTAACGCAGCCAGCGATTGCACTGGCCGCAACCGTGTAGGGTGACCCTAAATAGACCAAGGCCTCAGAATGTCCCATCCGGCCTTTGAAATTGCGATTGGTCGTGGAGATGCAGGTTTCACCTGCTGCCAATAAGCCTGCCCCCATACCTGCGCACGCGCCACAACCCGATGGCAAGAGAGTCGCCCCAGCTGCCAGTAAGATCGACAAGGTCCCGTCGGCAGCCGCATCGGCTGTGACTTGCGAACTTGCTGGCGCGACAAGCAAGCGCACACCTTCGGCAATGCGCTGACCTTTTAGGATTTGGGCCGCCATATGCAAATCTTCTAGCTTCGCGCCAACACAAGCGCCTATATAGGCCTGATCGATCGGCGCGCCGGCCGCGTGGCCAATGGGGAAGCTGTTGGCGGGTGAATGGGGTGCGGCAATTTGCGGCTCAAGATCGCTAAGGTTGATCGTAACAATCCGCTCGTAATTTGCATCTGGATCGGGTTGCCAGGCCAAGTCAACTTCCGACACTTCTCCGCCATGGGCGCGAATATGATCTAGCGTCACACTGTCCGCCGCGATCAGACCAACTTCGCCACCGAGTTCTGCGGCCATATTGGACAAAACCATGCGTTCTTCCATCGACATCGCAGCCACACCTGGACCACCATATTCGATGGCCTTGAACGCATTATCCATTCCAAGCTCACGACAGAGAAGCAACATGACGTCTTTAGCCGAAACATGGAGCTTAAAGCTGCCCATTAATTCAACTCGAATTGTTTCAGGAACGATTGTCCAGGTTTTTCCGGTGACCACAATGCCCAGCATGTCGGTAGCACCGAAGCCTGCGGCATAGCATCCAAAGGCACCGGCATGGGGGGTGTGACTGTCGCCACCGGCGACAAAAATGCCCGGTCTTAAAAGGCCCTTCTGTGGAAGAAGGGCGTGGCAAATCCCTTCCATATCGAAGAAATGACCAACATTCTGCTCCTTGGCAAACGCGCGCGTCAGTTTCAGAATCGCCGCACTCTCCCCATCGACCGCAGGCACATAATGGTCTGACACAATCACCACGCGGGAAGGATCCCACAAGGTTGCACCAAGGGCGTCTAGGTGTGGCTTCCACCGCCGGGGCCCGCTTGAATCATGGGCCATAGCAAGGTCGACGTGGACGATGACGATATCACCTGGGGCCACATCGTCGCGACCTGA
>JBEIEG010000190.1:0-5215 GCA_040383035.1 Hyphomonadaceae bacterium
TGGAAGAGATTGCAGGACTTTCTGCCTTGCGCGAACAGGGGCTGTTTGTGGACGCAAGCGCGGATCTGGTTGAGCAGATTTTGGTTGAAGCGGGGAAACTCGCCAGTGATGTCCTCGCCCCGCTTAACGCCTCGGGTGACCGCGCCGGCACCCAGCTTCAGGCCGACGGCACGGTGGTCTCCCCCGAAGGATTTGCCGAGGCCTATCAACAATTTGTCGAAGGGGCGTGGCTTTCTGTGCCATTTGATCCGGCCATTGGCGGCATGGGCTTGCCGAAGGGCGTGGCCTTAGCCGTGCACGAAATGGTCCATGCTGCAAATATGAGCTTTGGTCTCTGCCCCATGCTGACCTTGGGTGCCGTGGAGGCGCTGTCTGCCCATGGCACACCCGAACAACAGGCGCTTTATTTGCCTAAGCTGGTGACAGGCCAATGGTCGGGTACCATGAATTTGACCGAGCCGCAGGCAGGTTCTGACGTCGGCGCCCTGACCAGTCGCGCCGTCCCACAGGATGATGGCACCTATAAGATTTTCGGCCAGAAGATTTATATTACCTGGGGCGAACATGAGATGGCGGAAAATATCGTCCATCTGGTTCTGGCCCGCCTCCCAGATGCGCCTGCTGGCGTGAAGGGGATATCGCTTTTCCTCGTGCCGAAATTTATTCCTGACGCGCAGGGCAAGCCCGGAGTACATAATGATGTGCGCTGCATCGGTCTTGAGCATAAGATGGGCATTCACGCCTCGCCCACCTGCACGATGTCCTATGGCGACCAAGGTGGCGCAATTGGCTGGATGATTGGCGAGCCCAATAAGGGCCTGACCTATATGTTCACCATGATGAATTCGGCCCGCCTCAATGTGGGCTTACAAGGTGTTGCCGTCGCCGATGCTGCCTTCCAAAAGGCCTATGAATACGCGATGGAACGTAAGCAAGGCCGCGCGGAAGGCTGGACAGAGGCAGGCCCCAGCCCCATTTTCCACCACGCTGATGTGCGCCGCATGCTGATGACCATGAAGGCCAAAGTCTCTGCTGCCCGCTCAATCTGTCACATGACGGCGTTGGCGTCAGATGTCTCCGAACACGCACCAACTCCTGAAGCGCGCAAGATAGCCAAAGCGCGCGAGGAATTACTGACCCCAATCGCTAAGGGCTGGTCGACCGATATGGGCGTGGAAGTGGCGTCGCTTGGCGTGCAGATTCATGGCGGCATGGGTTTTGTGGAAGAAGGTGGTGCTGCCCAATTTTACCGCGATGCGCGGATTGCCGCGATTTATGAGGGTACCAATGGGATCCAAGCCATTGATTTGGTTAGCCGTAAGCTGACGATGGATGGCGGCGCGCCGGTGGCGGCCTTGATCGACGAGATGCGCGCGACCGCCCTTGCTTGCGAAGAAGCGGGCAATGAGCAGGTCAAATGGATTGGCAAGCGCCTAAGCGAAGCCGTCGACATTTTTTCTGATGCCGCAAATTGGTTGATCCGTGCCCAATCGGGCAATGCTAAGCGTGATGCCTTGGCAGGTGCGACGCCCTTCTTGAAGCTCGCGGGCGATGTTACGGGCGGCTGGACCTTGGCGAAGGGTGCGCTGGCCGCACTTGGTCACCTCAAAGCGAAGTCCGGTGATGCTGCTTATATGACGGCACGTATCTCGCTGGCAGGCTTCTTTGCGGAAAACGTTCTAGCGCAGGTGCCGGGCCTATTGGCCTCGGTCACTGCGGGTTCAGATGTGTTGTTTGAGCCAGAGATGGATGCTTTGGCGGGCTAGTTAAGCCGCCGCTTTAGCCACCAGTTTAGTCGGGTCTTGCACATAGAGGCCACGGCTACCAGCAACAGGCTTAAAGCTATCGGTGACACCTAGGACGGTTTCAGCGGCCCCTAGTAGCAAATAACCAGCCCCCTCAACTTGTTTCGCCATACGCTCTAGAACCATCTTCTTGGTTGGCATGTCGAAGTAAATCAACACGTTCCGACAGAAAATCACGTCGAACTTGCCGAGTGCCCGGAAGTCGTCAAGCAAATTCATGGTGCGATAGCGAATGCTGGTTTTCAGACGATCGTCAATCTTCCAAGCATCGCCTTCCTTCTTGAAATGCTTCAACAGCATTTGAACAGGGAGACCACGTTGCACTTCAAATTGCGTATAGATGCCAGCCTTGGCTTTCTCCAAGCAGCGCTCAGAAATGTCGGTCCCCAGAATTTCAAGTTTGCAGCCACCTAGCTTTGGCCCCATAGCCTCAGCAATCATGGCCAAGGAATAGGGTTCTTGACCGGTTGAGGCAGCTGCGCACCAGACTTTGATGGTGCCACCACGCTTGCGCGCCACGAGTTCTGGCAAAATCGACTGCTCGAAAATGTCAAAAGGCGTTTTATCGCGAAAGAAGAAGGTTTCATTGGTGGTCATGGCGTCCACAACTGTTTCAATGAGCTTGGCATCGCGGCGTATGCGGATCGCGCTGATCAGATCATCGATAGATGCAAAACCATCCTTGCGTGCAATCGGGGCCAAGCGGCTTTCAACCAAATAGGTCTTGTCGGCTGACAGGACTAAGCCAGAGCGTTCCCGCACCATGGTTGAAACAAATTCAAAATCGGCGGGCTTCATACACTTACTCCACGCATAATATTCAAAATCGCCGGAGCAATCTCTGCAATAGGTTTACAGGCTGTGGCGAGGCCCGCACGGGTGACCGCGCCGGGCATTCCCCAGACAACGCTGGTTTCTTCGTCTTGGGCGATCAATTGCGCGCCCTTGGTGACTAAGGGCTTTGCCCCAAGCAGACCATCTTGACCCATGCCCGTCAGAATGACTGCCAAGGCCTTCTCGCCATAGGTTTCAGCTGCAGAGCGGAACATGGGGTCCACGGCTGGGCGGCAGAAGTTTTCTGGCGGGGCGTCACTCAAGTTGATACGAGTGACACTTAGATGTCTGCTGACAATCATATGGCGATCACCTGGCGCAATGTAGAAGACGCCGGGTTGGGCTTGTAGGCCATCGCTGGCTTCAACGACTGAAGCTTTGGTCTGTCTAGTCAAGTGATCCGCCAAGATTTTCGTGAACATTGGCGGCATGTGCTGGGTGATGAAGACCGGCACACGCAGTTTGCCTGCCAACCCTCCAATCACGTCACGCAGCGCCTCTGGACCACCGGTTGAAGAGCCGATGAAAATGGCTTCTGGAATAAGCTTCTGCATCACAGCACGTAGGGTTGGTGCCGGAGGCACGTTTACGCGCGCGCCAGACGAATCCAAAGATGCCATGCTATAAGCTTGGCTTCGGTTGGCAGCGGAAACGGCGCGGGTACCCAAGCTCCGGACCTTCGCCAACAAGTCGCGCTTATAGTCAGCAGCGCCTGCCAATTGGCTTGCATCGGGCTTGGAAATATAGTCAGCCGCCCCGGCGGCCAACGCCTTGATGGTAACTTCTGCTCCGCGCTGCGTCAGAGTCGACGCCATAATGACCCGGGCATTGGGGGCAGCTTTGCGGATTTCAGGGAGAGCGGTAACCCCATCCATAATTGGCATCTCGACGTCGAGAATGATCAGGTCCGGCTTGAACTTCTCAGCTTGATCTACCCCGTCTTTACCGTTGACGGCGGCCCCTACCACTTCAATATCCGCTTCTCCAGACAGCCAGCGGGTCACGAGACCGCGAATAACCGCAGAGTCGTCGACCACCACCACGCGGATTTTGCGCGCGGGAGCTTGGCCAGTTAGGGATTGTGCGGGGGCCAGACTCATACGGGCGAAACCAAGCCAACTTCAGCAAATTTGGATTGCACAATTTCGCTGTCAAAGGGCTTCATAATGTATTCATTCGCCCCACATTCAATGGCTTGGGCAATAGCCGAAATATCGTTTTCGGTGGTGCAGAACACGACCACTGGCCGGCCGCCACCTGGATCTGCCCGCAAATGCCGCAAGAAGTCGATGCCATTCATGACGGGCATGTTCCAGTCCAACAGGATCGCATCTGGCATAGAGCTGCGGCAGAATGACAAAGCTTCAGATCCGTCCCCGGCCTCTTCAACGCGGAACGATAAATCTTCAAGAATGCGGCGCGCGACCTTACGGATTACACGGCTATCATCGACAACAAGGCAGGTCTTCATGATACTATTTCCTGTACTAGACTGTGGCGACGCAGAGGAGTTGGTCTACGTTTAGGGTCATCAAGAGGTGGCCTTCCAAGCGGTAAACACCTTGGCTGACCTCCTTCCAATTCGGGTTCAAGTTTACGGGGTTCGGCTCAAAGTCAGAGTCTGAGAGACTCAAAACTTCGCCAACTGAATCCACAAGGATCCCATAAGCTTCACCTTGATATTCAACACCGACAGCCATCATCCCAGCAAAACCCGCCGGCCGCGCTGGCAGGCCGAGACGGCGGCGCGCATCAATCGCGGTAACGATGCGACCGCGCAGGTTAAGGACGCCTGCAATCTCGGGACGCGCGCCGGGAACTGGGGTTAAGCTTTTGAGCGAAAAAACATCTTGGATATCGGTAACTTCAACACCAAACAATTGATCCGCGACATGGACGGTCACAAATTCCTTGGTTCCAGCCTTGGCAAGAGCCAATTCGCTTTCATGGCGCGTTGCGAGGGCATTCATGCTGCAATCTCCAATTTGGCGGCGTTTTCGATAGCGGCAATCAGACTTTTGCGATCAGATTTTCGAACCAGTGACGCAAAGCCTGTCGCATCCGCATCGGGCGAGCCAGAGAGCGCGACAATGCTGGTACCTGCGAGGCGATCATCACTCAACAAACGCCGCGCCGAGGCTACGTCGACATCAATGTCGGTGAGTACGGCTGAAGGCTTGCGGTATTCCGCACAAAGAAGAGCTGCTGAAACCGTGTCAACGGCTTCAACCTCATACCCAGCCGAGCGCAAGAGCGGCGACAATAGGTTGCGAAAGAATGGGTTGCGTTCCACCAAAACGATGTGCTTGGCAGGCTTATTGACGCCTGGATCGTCCCAATCTGTCAAAGCGAGGCTTAGATAGTGACTAACGTCGAGAACTTCGGTGGCTTTGCCTTTGAGGACGGCGACTCCCAAAAGACCTGGACGTTCTGCAGCCATTTCAATGTCCAGCGCCTCGTCAACGATGTCGACAATCTTTTCGACAGCCATGCCTGCGGCCAAACCATTGTAGGTAAAGACTAATACAGGCTGGATGCCCGTGGTGGCGATGGGTGCAGTGGGATCTGCTGCCACA
>JBEIEG010000191.1:0-5196 GCA_040383035.1 Hyphomonadaceae bacterium
ACGCGTCCACAAGCCACGGGCTATTTCAACACCACGCCAGCGCAACAGCCCGCGGCCGCAGCCCCCGCGCCAACCGTTGTGCGTGTCAATAATGGCCGTGAGCCAATGGTGCATCAGCCCATGGTTCAGCGTCTGCCAGAGCCGCAGCCTGCCCCAGTTGCGCAGGAGCCCAGCTATCAACAAGCTCCACAGCCAATGATGCAGCAACCGGCACCTCAGCCTGTCCAACAGCCGTTGTTCCAGCAGCCACAAGCGGCACCTGAACCAGTCGCTGCGCGTCAGGAGTATCAACAGCCTGCACCACAAGCTCAACCAAGCTATGCTGCTGCCGCGCCACAGGCTCGCCCCGTTTATCAAACGGCACAGCCACGCCCACCCGTCCATGGGTCGGCAGCCCAGCAGCGCCCGGAACAGCCAAGCTATCAATCCCGCGCTGCAGAACCTCAATTCCAAGAAGAGCCGCGCCAACAGCGTGGCTCGGGCTTCAATGGCTTCAACATTTTTGGTCGCCCAAAGCCCGCTGCACGTGAAGAGCAATGGGATGAGCGGGCGGAGCCAAGCGCAAAATCAATCACGCAAACCCAGCCACTGTTTGGCGATGAGTTTGATGATGAGATCGAGATCCCAACTTTCCTGCGGAAGCAAGCTAACTAACACGCTGCTTTTCCAATAATTTACCAAGAAAAGCGCCGTCGTACAGAAATGTGCGACGGCGTTCACGTTCCATTGTCACATATCGAAATATTGTTTGGTTTGTCAGGTGACAGCGACTGCGCCAAAGAGGACGCTCAGACGTGTATCCACGGGCGTGGACTGTCAAAGTTGAAATGAAGGTCAAGTAAGCGTGCAATACCAAACGGTGACAGCCCTCCAACATACGCTCGCAGGCCACGCGTCTTGTGTGGGCATTGGCCTGCATACGGGAAAGCCTGTCCGGGTAACCTTGAAGCCTGCTGGCGTGGACCATGGGATTGTGTTCGTGCGCCTGGATGCGCCTGAATTTGGCCGTCGTATTGCTGCTCTGGTCGATAAGGTCACCACGACCGAATTAGGCACCACATTGGCCAATTCGGCTGGTGTGTCGGTCGCTACGGTTGAACATTTGATGGCCGCTTTGTTTGGCATGGGCATTGATAATGCGATTGTCGAAATTGATGGCCCAGAAGTGCCCATTCTGGACGGCTCGTCCGAGCCTTTCATTGAAATGATTGAGATGACCGGCACGCGTGCTTTGGGTGCGCCCCGCCGCATGTTGGAAATCCTAAAGCCTGTTGAAGTGCGCGTCGGCAACAAGCTTGCCCGGCTTGAGCATTTTGACGGGTTTGAGTTGGACGTGACGGTTGAATTCTCCACCCGCGCCATTGGCCGACAACGGGTTGTGTTTGACTGTACCCCTCAAAGTTTTGCCAATGACCTGGGTGCCGCCCGCACTTTTGGCTTCTTGCACCAAGTTGAAGCGATGCAGGCCAAGGGCTTGGCCCTAGGTGGCTCTTTGGAGAATGCGGTGGTGATTGATGGCGATGCGATCGTCAATCAAGAAGGCCTGCGCTTTGCCGACGAATTTGTGCGCCATAAAGCGCTCGATGCAGTCGGTGATTTGGCTTTGGCTGGTGCGCCCATCAAGGGCCGCTATGTGGCAGAGCGTGCGGGGCATGAGATGAATGTGGCTCTCGTGCGTGCCCTTTTGGCGGATGCATCTGCTTGGCGTTGGAACTTCGCTCCTTTGGCGGCAGAGCTTTTGCCAGCAGCTGGAGCCTAACGCAGGCAGGTTCCGACAGTACGGCATGTGGCTTACTGATGAACGCTTAGCTGTTAGCTGCTTGGGCGTGTTTAACCTGATCTCCTTAATCTCAATTGCTTTTTACAAGGAAGAAAACGATGGGTCGTCGCTATTTTGGAACCGATGGAATCCGCGGTGAAACCAACAAATGGCCCATGACTGCCGAAGTCGCCATGACCTTGGGGATGGCTGCTGGGACTGTGTTCAGGAAGGGCGAGCATCGCCACAATGTTATCATTGGCAAGGATACGCGCCGCTCGGGTTATCTGGTTGAGTTCGCTTTGGTAGCTGGCTTTGCTGCTGTTGGCATGGACGTCAAAATCCTCGGGCCAATTCCGACCCCCGCGATTGGCCTTTTGACCCGCTCTTTGCGGGCTGACCTTGGCGTGATGATTTCGGCTTCCCATAATGGCTTTGCTGACAATGGCATTAAGCTGTTTGGCGCAGACGGCTTTAAGTTAAGCGATGCGCAAGAGCAGGAAATTGAGAAGCTGTTGGAGGAGCCTGACCGCATCGTTCGCGCTTCTCCCCATGAAATTGGCCTTGTGAAGAGTTTTGAGGACAGCCGCGGCCGCTATGTTGAGTTTGCCAAGGGCGCTTTCCCGCGTGGCATGAGCCTTGAGGGGCTGCGCGTTGTTGTCGATTGTGCCAATGGGGCCGCCTACAAGACGGCGCCTTGGGCGCTTTATGAGCTGGGCGCAGAAGTCGTGGAGATTGGGGTCAATCCTAACGGCAGCAATATTAACGCTGGCTGTGGCTCCACCGATACCCGCCTCTTGAAGCAAACCGTTCTGGAACGCCGTGCCGATATTGGCATTGCTTTGGATGGCGATGCTGACCGGATCATCATTATCGATGAAAAGGGTCGCGAGATTGATGGCGATCAGATCATTGCAGCCATTGCGCGCGACATGATTGCCGACAAGACCCTGCGTGGGTCTGGCGTCGTGACAACCATCATGTCCAATTTGGGCCTGGAGCGCTATATCGCGGACCAAGGCTCGCAACTTATTCGCACGGGCGTGGGCGATCGCCATGTCGTGGCGCGGATGCGGGCGGACGATTGTAACTTGGGTGGCGAACAGTCTGGCCATATCGTATTGCTCGACTATGCCACAACCGGCGACGGGCTTGTTTCCGCCTTGCGGGTGTTGTCTTCCATGATCACCCATAACCGCACCGCCAGTGAGACGTTGGCTGTGTTCACGCCATCCCCCCAAGTCTTGAAGAACATCCGTTACAGCGGCTCTTCGCCCTTGGCAGACCCTGATATGCAGGCCCATGTTAAGAAGGCTGAAGACGCTTTAATGGCTTCTGGTGGCCGCTTGGTTGTGCGGACTTCGGGGACAGAGCCTTTGGTGCGCCTGATGGCCGAGGGTGATGATCAGAAGAAGATCACCCAATTGGTCGATGAATTAGCGGCGACCCTTCAGAGCCGCCGCTTAGCGGGGTAATCCCTCAGCCCGCTAATTTCACCATCACATGCCGCTTCTTGCCGAGCGAGAGCTTGACCTCTTGCCCGTCAGACAGGGCAGGAGGTATGGCTCCGGCCACGTCTTGGACCACCGCATCATTGACCCGCAGGCCACCGCCCTTGGCTTGACGCTTGGCCTCGCCATTGGAATCGACAAGGCCTGCGGCCACGAAGAGGGCTGCGAGTGAGGTGGGGGCTTCTGACAAGTCGATGGTTGGCAGACCTTCATCAGCCCCACCGCCACCAAATTGCGCTGCAGCGGTTGCTTGCGCGGCTTCAGCTGCCTCCCGGCCATGCAAGAGGGCTGTGGTTTCAGTTGCGAGCACAATCTTAGCCAGATTGATTTCCGCCCCGCCTAAAGCTGCCAAGCGGGCAACTTCATCCAAGGGCAAATCCGTCATGCGCTTCAACAGAGGTTCCACATCGGCATCATCAACATTGCGCCAATATTGCCAATAATCGAAAGGCGACAGCATGTCGGCATTGAGCCAGACCGCGCCATTGGCCGTCTTGCCCATCTTTTGACCCGCCGCATTCATCAACAAGGGCTGCGTGACGCCCAGCACATGGCGTTCATCCACACGGCGGCACAGCTCTACCCCTTGGACAATATTGCCCCATTGGTCCGAGCCGCCCATTTGCAGATTGCAATCATAACGCCGCGACAGCTCCAAGAAATCATAGGCCTGTAGCAGCATGTAGTTGAACTCAAGGAAGGTGATCGGCACTTCTTGGTCGAGCCGGCGCTTGACGATGTCGAGCGAGATCATCTTGTTGATGGTGAAATGCTTGCCAATTTCACGCAGCATATCCAGCCATTTGACCTCATCGAGCCATTGCGCATTGTCCACCATAATGGCGTCACGCGGGCCGTCGCCAAAGGTCAAGAACTTGGAGAATACCGTCTGGATCGAGGCTTTATTGGCATCAATCACCTCTTGGGTCAGGACGGGGCGGGCCTCATTCTTGTCTGACGGATCGCCCACTTTTGTTGTGCCACCACCCATCAAGGTGATGGGCTTGCCACCACATTGTTGCAGGCGGCGCATCAACATGATCTGTGTCAGGCTGCCAACATGCAGGCTGGGCGCGGTGCAATCATAGCCAATATAGCCCGTCAGCGCCCGACCCCCGCGCTCACTCTCCAGCGCCGCTGCATCCAAAGCTTCCAGATCGGTTGCCTGATAATAATGCCCACGCTCCAGAAGCGTTTGAACGAATGCGGATTTATGCGTCATGGCCGGTCTCCTCTGGATTGGGGGTTGCATCGAATAGAAAACCGCGTTTAGCACGGTCTGATCCAAAAGTTCAAAGGCTGGAACCCATTAAGATGCAGAGTGCTCCTCATTTCGGTTCCAACCAAACCGTCTGGGCCATTGGCCTGATGACGGGCACGGCGCTGGATGGCTTTGTCGATACGGCGCTGATCCGTACCGATGGCATCAGCGTGGCGGAGTTTGGGCCGTTTGAGTTGTTTGCCTATTCTGATGCCGACCGCGCGCTTTTGGCTGAAGCCATCACCCAAGCTCGGGCGTGGGATTTTCAGGGGCCGGCGCCCGCGATTTTTACAGAAGCCGAAGACTTGATCACGCGCATCTATGCAGGCGCGGTTCTGAAACTTGTTGAAAAAGCCAAGATGCGGCCTGAGGACGTCGCCTTTGTCGGTGGGCATGGGCTGACCGTTCTGCACCGCCCGCAGATTGGTGGGGGCGGGCGGACGCGGCAATTGCTGGATGGGGTAAAACTTGCTGGGTTGACGGGGATTGATACGGTCTGGGATTTTCGAAGTCATGATGTCGCTATGGGCGGGCAGGGGGCACCTCTGGCACCGATTTATCATACGGCCATTCTACGCCATGCCGGTTTGGGGGCGGATACATCGATCCTCAATCTGGGCGGGGTGGCCAATATCACCTGGTGGGATGGGGCGGATGGACTAGCA
>JBEIEG010000192.1:0-5161 GCA_040383035.1 Hyphomonadaceae bacterium
CAACAGCGCCATTAAGCGCTGGAGAGGCTCTGGGTCGAGGAAGAGGCTGTTCTCAATCTCGACCAAATGTTGCAGGGCTTCTAGCCCCTCAGCCTCAGGCAGAATGGCGGACAAAACCCCTGTTTTGGCCATGGCCGTTAAAGCGACGCGCGGATCGGGTGCCGCGAGGAGGCGCTTTAGCTCCATCCAAACCCGTTCAACCGATAGTCTAGCGATGCCGCCTTGGTGGGCTGCGCACGCCGCCAGTGCCACAGGGTCAAGCGAGCCCTTGCCGTAGAAAGCGTGAAAGCGGAAGAAGCGCATTATCCGCAGATAGTCTTCCGTGACGCGCGTCTCGGCATCGCCAACAAAGCGGACGCGGCCAGCCTTGGCATCGACAACGCCTGTGCCGAAGGGATCAAAAACGTGGCCTTGAGCGTCACAATAAAGCGCATTCATGGTCAGATCGCGCCGCTGGGCATCGGCCAACCAATCGTCTGTAAAGACAACTTCAGCGTAGCGGCCATCGGTGGCGACATCGGTTCGAAGGGTTGTCACTTCCACCGGCTTGCCCGCTGGAATGGCCGTCACCGTCCCATGTGCTAGCCCCGTGGGCACCACTTTGATCCCGGCCGCTTGTAGGGCGGCGATCACGGCATCAGGTGCTAATTGGGTGGCGATATCAATGTCATGCGCTAGCTTCCCCAAAACAGCATCCCGCACGCACCCGCCAACCAAGCGGGCACAGTCGGCCTGAACTGCATTAAGAGCAGTGAGAACAGCTTGCGCATCAAGGTTGCGCACCAAAGCATGGGAAGCGAGGCTGATTTCCGTCATGCTGCGCAGATAGGGCTGAATGTGGCACCTGTCATCCCAAAGACTGCATGGCGCGGGTCACGCGTCACTCAAGGCCACCGGTTTGCTGCCACAATTCGATCTTGGTGCCATCGGGATCGACCAGCCAAGCAAACTTGCCATAAGGCTCTTCTTGCATACTGCCATGCATCTCGCCGCCAGCGGCCAGAATCCTGACGATGAGTGCATCAAGGTCATCGACCCGAAAGTTCAACATGACTTCCCGGGTCGATGGCGCAAAGTAGGTGGTGTCAGCGGCGAATGGACTCCAGAGTTGATATCCCTCTTGACCAGCAAGCGAAAAATTGACGCCATAATCGTCTAGCGCGAAGCCCAAGACATCGCGATACCAAGCCTTCAAACGGTCCGGGTCAGGGCTTTTGATAAAAACCCCGCCCAGACCCAAAATGCGTCCGCGATCTGTCATTGCCTGCCCCTATTCAAAAAGAGCTTTAAGCTCCCGCTTGAGGATTTTGCCATTCGCATTGCGCAGCAAAGGCTCATACATAATGCGCACATGCGCGGGAACTTTGAAGCTGGCAAGCGAAGCACCAACCCAGCGCTTTAGCTCTTCCGCTGTCAGGGTCGAGCCTGGTGGCACCGTCACCACCGCACCGACTTCTTCACCCAAAACCTTATGTGGCACGCCGACAATTGCGGCATCGGAGATATCAGGATGCTTATAGAGGATATCCTCAATCTCGGAACAATAGACGTTCTCGCCACCCCGAATGATCATGTCCTTGGCGCGGTCGACGATGAAGATGAAGCCTTCCTCATCCATTTTGACCAGATCGCCAGACTTAAACCAGCCACCGCCAAAAGCGGCCTCGGTCGCTTCTGGCTTATTCCAATAGCCGACGATGACATTGGGGCCACGGATCCAAAGCTCACCCACTTCGCCGAGTGGCACGTCTTGGCCATTACCATCGACCACGCGCACATCATTGATCGGGTGAGCGGGACCGCAGGATAGTGGCCGCAGCTCATAATCTTCCGAGCCGATATTGGTGACAGCAGCCGAGGTCTCGGTCAGGCCATAGCCTTGACCGGGAGACACTTTCGGGAAGGTCTCGACAATCTTGCGGACCAATTCTGCCGAGGATGGCGCACCACCGTAAGAAACGCTCTCCACCGACGAGGTATCAAACTCTTTCAATTGCGGATGCTCAATCACTTGCCACGCAATGGCAGGCACCCCGCCGAAGCTGTTGATCTTTTCCTTCTCGATCAACTCAATGCCTTTGAGTGCGTCCCAGCGGTGCATCATCACAATCTTGACGCCTTGCGCCACTGAAGGCACCAAAACGGCGTGACAGCCGGTGACGTGGAAGAAAGGAATGGCCAGCAAGATCGCCTTCTTGGGCAAGGTTGGGTCTGGTGCAGGCGGGGTCTCCCCCCGACGCAGGAATTGGCGGGCGGTATTGACCATCATATTCATCAGATTGGTGATGACATTGCGGTGCGTACCAAAGGCACCTTTAGGCGCGCCGGTTGTGCCGGAGGTGTAAAACAGGGTGCAGAGGTCTTCTGGGTCGAGTGCGACGTCTGGGGCCGCTGTCTCAGGCAGGTCCGCCCAAGAGACGGACTCGCCGATCAAGTCTTCCAACGCGATCGAGCCAGCTGGTTTGTCATCTCCGCCGCGCGCGACAATGAGTGCCTTCAAATTTGGAATATTGGGAAGCTTTTCCGCGATACGGTCTGCGCGCTCCACATCCACAATCGCGAGGACAGAACCGGAATCGCGCAGGCCATATTCGAGCTCATCTGCCGTCCACCATGCATTGAGCGGGCAAATCATTGCGCCAATGATGACGCTCGCCCAGAAAACCACAGGCCATTCGGGCAGATTGCGCATCACAAGGGCAACCCGGTCGCCCTTTTGAACGCCGTAGGTGTCTTTCAGAATATGGGCGAGCTTCGCAGCCGCATTGGCGTGGGCGCGATAGGTAATCCGCTCATCGCCATAAACCAGAAACTCAAGTTCGCCATGCGAGCGACCAATATCGAAGATGTCGCGCAAATTCTGTGGGCCGACCTTATAAACACGAAGCTCCTGACCTCGAATGGTCTTGGTTTCGATCTCAAGGGGCCCACCAGGACCTGTTAGAATGGCGTGAGTTTGTGCAACCGACATGGCTGGAAATGGCATCTATGTTTCCTCTCCCTGATGGGATTATGTGCCGCCTCTTTGGGCGTTTGTTGCAGGTATTCAACGAGAGAAGCTGCAAAGCAAGGAAAAATCATGCGACTTCTGGGATGATTGCAGCCAAATAATCCAAGACCCGCTATACCCGCTGCAGACAAGGTCAAAAGCCGATGACAATTGGCCCAATCGTCCCCACATAGGGGTGTAGAAAGCGCCGTTCGCTTCGGCCCGTACAGGAGCAGGATATGCTACATAAACGCCCTAAAAATCGCCTGATCGGACTCGCGCTGGCGCTTAGCCTCCCGCTTTTCGCCGCAGCCTGTGGCGCAAAGGATGATCAGGTCGGTGGGTTCACCAACGATTTGACGGGCAATGAGATTAAAGTGACGGCGCTGCGCGATCCACAATTACCGCAAATCACCTGCTATTTCGGATCCTTCGACCGCAGCCTGATCGATCGTTTGGGCAATGGCAATTGGTTTGAGAACCCTTCCAACACCGCCATTGATTGCCACCAGACGAGCCCCATCGATGCGACCACTTTGGCGACCCTACCAAAGAATGCCGAAGTCTTCTCCAAAGGCTCTAGCCTATTTTTCAAAAGCATTGCGCTGCGCCGGATCGTCGACGTGCCGAACCAATCTATCGTCTATGTCTCGTACAGTCGTGAATTGGTGGCGGCTTCTGCCAAACTGGGGATGAGCGTTGTTCCCGTCACCTTTCCGGCACCACCAGCACCTGCTGCTGCGCCTGCACCAGCGGCCTCACCTGCCCCTAGCGCCAAGCCCTAAAGCGAAGGGGCCTTGCCATCGGGCGCTGTCGCGTGCACCTCAGTCAGACCATGTCTAAGGCCGATTCAACCCCCCTGCCCGATCTAGCCGACCTGCCGGGTGAAGCCACACCCGCGAAGGGACTGCTGCTGGGGGTGGAGGTGATCCGCGATCATTTGCGGCGCTTGCCCGGCAAACCGGGGGTCTACCGCATGATCGGTGCGGAAGGCGAAGTCCTCTATGTTGGCAAAGCCAAGAATTTAAAGAACCGGGTCACGTCTTATGCCCGCGGTCTTGGCCATTCCAATCGTATCGCGCGCATGATCGACTTGACCCGCGCGATGGAATTCGTGGTCACCGCCACGGAGACCGAGGCGCTTCTCCTGGAAGCCAATCTGATCAAGCGTTTACGACCACGCTTCAACATCCTGATGCGGGACGATAAGTCCTTTCCCTATATCTCGATCCGTCGCGATCATGCAGCACCGCAGATTGCCAAGCATCGCGGTGCCCGTGCCAAGAACGTTGATTACTTTGGCCCCTTTGCCAGCGCTTGGGCCGTCAATGCGAGCCTCACAACGTTGCAAAAGGCGTTTCTGCTGCGCTCTTGCACCGACAGCGTCTATGATGGGCGGTCCCGGCCCTGCATGTTGCATCAGATAAAGCGCTGTTCCGCCCCGTGCGTTGGCCTGATCAGCGACGAAGATTATGGGGAATTGGTCGATGAGGCGACGGCCTTTCTGCGGGGCAAGTCGGTCGACCTTCAAAAACGCCTCGCCGATGATATGCATGAAGCCGCTGAGACCTTAGATTTTGAGCGCGCTGCCCGCCTGCGCGACCGGATCAAGGCGCTCGCCAGTATTCGGGCTGTTCAGGGGATAAACCCGCAAAGCTTCCAAGAAGCCGACGTGTTCGGGGTGGCTTTGAATGGCGGCATGAGCTGTATTCAAGTCTTCTTCTTCCGCGCTGGGCAAAACTGGGGCAATCGCGCTTATTTTCCTAAGCATGAGAAGGATGCCACCGAGGCTGAAATCCTTGATGCCTTCATGGCGCAATTCTATGACGACAAGCCCGCGCCAAGTCTGATACTGACCAGCCATGTCCTACCAGAAGAAGCTTTGTTGGCAGAGGCCTTAAGCCTGCGGATGGATGCCAAGGTTGAGATAAGGTGCCCACAAAGGGGTGAAAAGCGCGATACGGTCGCCCACGCAACGTCCAATGCCCGCGAAGCTTTAGCGCGCAAAATGGCCGAAAGCAGCACTCAGAGCAAATTGCTCGACGGGGTCGCCGACATATTCGGTCTAGCGGCCAGCCCACAGCGGATTGAGGTCTATGACAACTCCCACATCCAAGGCAGTCATGCAGTCGGTGCCATGATCGTGGCCGGACCAGACGGATTTGAGAAAAG